>NZ_JAAGOG010000299.1:0-7531 GCF_010747425.1 Nostoc sp. UIC 10630 | reverse complement strand
GATGGGGTGTTGGTGGCTTGATATGAGTAGTAAATGCAGGAGTTTCAAAGCTTAAATATAAAGTTTTGTGATATTTTTTTGCTTTCTGCGAAAAAGGTAAATTTTGGAGTGAAAAAACAGTAGACCTGTAGCTAAGTAATAGATAGCTATTAACCTGATTTATACTTAACTAATTAGTGTAGCGTTATTGCTGTTCATAAAGGTGTGCAATGTTTAGTTGGCATTTTAGTCGTTGGGGAAGTTTATTGAGTATTCTCATAACTGGGGGAAGTATTTTGCCTGGGAGTTATGGGCTGGCTCAAATTGCTCCAAATGTCTCTCTTGACAATGGTTCTAATATCCAAACAGAGAATGACCTGAGCGTTATTGGAGGCAGTACTCTAATGAGCAATAACTTGCTTCATAGCTTCTCAGAATCTGTACCCACTAGTAGTAGTGCGTACTTTAATAATCCTTCAAGTCAGCAAGGAGCATCCGCCCTTGTTAATGACGCTGGTAATATTACTATTAATACTGGGAATTTAATTATTCGTGATAGCGCCACCGTTTCTGTTAACACTACTGGCGTAATTCATAGTGGTAGTGACAATACCTCTATTAACCCTACTAATGTAAATTCTACTGGAAGTGGTGGCAGTATCTCTGTTAATGGTGGCAGTATCTCTATTAGCGTTTCAAATATCTCGATATCAGCCAAGCCTGTTCCCGAACCAACTTTAACATTCAGCGCGTTTATCAGCGCTGCTTTTTATGCTGCTTGGAAGTTAAAACGTAAACAGAAGCAAACTCATGAATTGAAAGCTTGAATCACCGAAAAAATCAACTTAGCGAGATAAAAGCTATGGTGCCGATATCAAGTGTGCCATTCCTATCTTAAACCTTGAAGGGGCTGAACCGTATTGGCATATAACGCTGAACATAAAGTTAGTACAATTAAATAGGGCTGAAATTCTCGCTAACAATTACCATGCGAATTAATCGTTTAACCTATGAACCTTCAATCCGTATTGGTATCGTTGGTGCTGGATGTACTGGTTTAACGGCTGCCGAAGAATTACGTGAGCTTGGATACAAAAATATCACCATCATTGATGCCAAAAACCGCGTAGGTGGTAAAACATATTCAATTAGATATGCAGACCCAAGTCTTCAAGCCCGTGGTATTTATGAGGGTGGAACTGTTTGGATATTACCAAGCCCCCTATATAAGAAATACAGAAAAAGGTATGGAATTTCTCCATCGCTTCATGTGATGCCACGGGTACAAATATTTGACTTAGCGACTGGCAAAGTTACTAGCCCGTTCTTAGTGGAGTCCAAACATTCTTTATTGGGCCGACTCTGGCAGCTAAGAAAATTTTTTCAAGAATTAGACAAGTATACTTGGGATGAGGAGCCAGGCTATATCAATCCTGCTTACCGAGCGATGAATAAATCCTCGCCTCACTGGTTTAACAAACAGGGTTTAAATTTTATTCAAGATGCTTTAATGCCGATTGCAAATGTGGCACAATTTGGACATCTCGAACAAGAAGCTTCTACTGCTTATGTGATTCGGCTACTGGCATTATTGAACCGTTGCAATTTCCTGAAAAAATTGGTTCTGAATATGCCTCAATTGCAAGAAGGGAATCAAGAATTATGGAACCGTTTAGCAGCAAATCATAACTTGTTTCTAGGACAAACTATTGAGCGTGTTTCTCGCGGTCAAACAATTCTGGTCAAAACTGCCTCAAATCAGTGGGAATTCGAGCGTTTAATTTGGACTGCTCCTGTAGATGACTTTCTTAGCGTAGCTGATGCTTGTCCTGAAGAAGCAGAGATTTTTTCTAGGGTACGTACAATAAAAAGAGCGGTTATTACCTGTAAAGTAGAGGGCTTACCTGTAAACATTTTCTACGTAATCAGAAATACTTTAAATCAGCCTTTACCAACTAGTTATCCATTAGCTATCTACGAGGTTGATCCAGGCAGTAAAATCTACAATTTTTATCCATTCATGGATGAAACGACAACTATTGAAGAGTTGGAAAACAACGTAGCCGATTGTGTCAAAAAGCTCGGAGGGACTCAAGTGAAACTTATGGGGCAACCCCTAATTTGGAAGTGGTTCTCTCATTTTTCAGCCGAAGACCTCAAGGATGGTATTTATCAACGATTAGAAATGTTGCAAGGTAATCAAAACACCTACTTTGCTAATGAAATGACTGCTGGGGTGAGCGTACCTTATGGGATGGAATATGCGGCTTATTTAGTGGAACGCTTCTTTTGAGAGTTGACATACTTCCTGCAATTGAATTGAGGAAGTGGCGCAAAAGTTGCGGCGAATTCGTGACTTTTTGCAAGAGTGCTGGAATGATGATCCAGCTTTGCAAATTGTGATCAAAAAATTGCTGACGAAGTTTGGGCAGTGGGGCATTACGATTGTTGATGGGGTGCTGGTGAAGTGAGATGCTAAAGTAAAATGATGCTAGAAGACCTAGAAAAAGCCAAGGAAGTCTGTATTGACTCTGACCAACTCTCAGTCACACCCAACAAAAACTTATGACTAGAGCGATAAATCGACAGTTTCTATTAGCTGCTCGTCCCGTTGGTGACATTAAAGAAAGCGATTTTGAGTACCGAGAAGAGCCAATCCCCAGCCCAAAAGATGATGAGGTGCTGGTACGTACTATATATCTGTCACTAGATCCTACCAATCGGATCTGGATGAGCGATATGGAGCAATATATGCCTCCTGTTGAAATTGGGGAAGTTATGCGTGGCGGTGTTATAGGTGTGGTTGAAGAGTCCAAAAATCCCAATTTTAAAAAGGGAGATTTGGTATCAGGGTTGCTAGGCTGGCAAGATTACGCGATCGCCCTTGGAAACAGTGGCTTTTCGCTGACGCGATTACCTAATCCTCTACCTTGTCCGCTCAAAGCATTTACCGGGCCACTGGGAGCTACTGGTTTTACAGCTTATTTTGGGTTATTAGATATAGGACAGCCAAAAGTTGGAGAAACTGTGGTCGTTTCAGCCGCATCTGGGGCAGTTGGTTCCATTGTTGGACAATTTGCCAAGATTAAGGGTTGTCGGGTAGTTGGTATAACTGGCAGTGATGAAAAGTGCCATTGGCTTACAGAAGAACTTGGCTTTGATGCAGCAATTAACTATAAAACTGGAGATTTAGAGAAAGCATTAGCTCAAGCTTGTCCCAATGGAATCGATGTGTATTTTGACAATGTTGGCGGAATAATCCTTGATGCCGTCCTAACCAAAATTAATCTGCACGCCCGCCTGCCTTTATGCGGTTTAATCTCAACTTATAATGCTTCAAAGCCTGTTCCTGGCCCATATAATTACAGCCAAATTCTCATGAAACGCGCTGTCGTCCAGGGATTTATTATCTTGGATTATATTCCCCGATTTCATGAAGCGATAGCAGAGATTGGAAAGTGGCTAAACCAGGGGCAAATTAAATATGCTCTTGAGATTGTCGAAGGTTTGGAAAATGCACCCAAGGCGATCCTAAAACTTTTCGACGGTAACAAAAAGGGAAAACTGGTTATTAAAGTCTCAAATGAGCCTACCTAAAAAATTTATAAACATCCTCTAAAAGAGCTTAGAGGTTGTTTGAAAAGTGTTTTACTATGACTTTTTAGCGAGGTCAAGTCTGCGACCTGAGCGTATGCAGAAACTCATGCGTTGTGGCTAATTCGGGGCAGAATCCGGGGTTTGGATTCTTGCAAGAGTACTGGAATGATGATCCGGCAAAAGCAGATTGCGATCAAGAAATTGTGCGACTCCAATTTAAGTTGATTAAATCTAAGACGTAATCAACTGAGTTATCTATATAATCTTCTACTTTTTCATTACGAACCACACATATTTTACCGCCAGTAATATGTATTTTAGCTGGTTTTTGGTGGTAAGCTTTGTGTTTACTGATCCATCCTGGTTTATCCCCAGTTGTTTCTATTTTTTCTATTACAAATGTGTGGATATGTAATCTATAAACTGGAGTTTCATGATAAATTCTTGTACCGCTATATCCTAAACTGCCAATGATATATATGTATTCTCCAACTAATGTGGCAGAATGAAAATCAGTTGGCGGAAATACATCTTGGGGATAACCGAAAATTTGAAAGTTACCATCACTTTGATAAACTACAACATCGTTATAGATACAAAAATCAGGGTCATAGTAGTCTTCATGTTCACCAGCAATTTCGACAATTCTGCCATCTGATAATTGTGTAATGGTTCTACCAAATCGATCATAGCACCATACCTTATCTTGGCAATTTTCTATATCGTTAAAAATATTTTTGCCTGTATAAGCAGAACGACCATCACAAATCATCGCTTGCCAAAAAGGGATATTCATCAATTCTGGATTGGTTTTGCCAAAGCGCGGATGTTTACCAGCAAAATATTGCTCTGGCGATAATTCTGATAGTGAAAATTTGCTATTGTCAATTCCAGTGAGCGATCGCCGCATATCATCGTTAATATCGCTCACATCTTCGCCAACTGCAATTAACATTCTAACAATTTCCTTGTTTGTAGCCATCTTGATGGCTTTGTCATCGCAATTATTGATTCTGCTAGGGTTTGCGCCAGCTTCTAGTAAAATTTTGACGCAATCAGTAGCACCATGCTCTGCTGCGATTATTAACGCAGTGTTACTAAAGTCATCAGTGGCTTCAATATCAAATCTCTCTGCAATTAGCCACTGTAGGACTTCCAGCCTATTGTTTTCTATCGCATACATTAACGGCGTTTTTCCGCAGTTTCCCACATCATTGTGATTTGCTCCCCCAGCTAGGAGTAATTTGGCTTTAGGTAATTCACCCATTTGAATACTCAATAACCAAGGGGTTCTATGCCAACAATCACGCACATCTTGATCTGCTCCTTGCTCTAGCAATAACAATACTTGCTCTAAGCTCCCAAAAACTATTGCGTGCATTAATTCTGTCCATCCCAGTTGCTCTGGGTTAGCACCCGCGTTCAATAATAATTTAACAGCATCAAATCTCCCAATATGAGCAGCTACTTTGATTGCAGATTCACCATAGCTACTCATGCCATTGACAACAGCACCTCTAGAAATGAGTAAATTCAAAGTTGATATTAAGTTTTCATCTCGTAAAATATCTCGACCATGCATAGCATGAATTAAGATATCATATCCGTCTGGGCTTTGATAGTTAATATCCGCTCCAGCATCCAGAATCAATTGGATTTTATCTAAATTTCCTGACTGTACAGCCAACCCAAGTACGGTATTTTGAGATTCTTGTTCAACAGCATTCACATTCGCGCCATGTTCCAAGAGGAGGCGAATCATATCAATACCTGCATTGGCGCTACTAACCGCACACATTAATGGTGTTTGCTGGGAATACTCGTCTAGGCACTCAATATCAATGCCATTGGCTATTTTACGTGCGACTCCTGCAATATCTCCCTGCTGTACATAAATATGAATTTTTTGCATAAATTTTCTGATTTAACTTCTGATATAAATTATCGGGCGTTGCGGAATCAAAATGCGGGTTATGCGTAAACATCGCTTCCAGCACCAGCTTTTGTGAATATCTGCTTGTAAGCCAAAGTGAACCCTACATTGAGCAATATCACAACGCAGGATCGCAACAGTAACGATCGCTGGCTATGGCAAGTTCACTCTCACCTTGAGCGGACGATTGTTCTGCACAGTTTAAACAACGTGGAAATTCCCCTAACTGAAATCTATCGTCGGATTAATTTTTAAGGGTTGCTAAAGCTTCTAGAAATTGCGCTCACCGAGACGGGCGGAAAAGGGATATATTTTTTCCAAGTGAGCCTATTATGATACTCATATAACATTAGAGGCAAGTGATACCTGCGGTAAGCTTCTCTACGAGACCCTGCGCGAACGCTAACACAAAACGAAAGAATGAGCATTAAAAGCTCGTATCGGCAAGGTTATAAATATAAGGAAAGTAACAATGGAAACATTAAAGAATTATCAGTTGATACTGAAAACGGGTAGAACTACGACAGAACAAGCTTTAGAATTATTTGACACCCTTGAACCCGTAGATTTAGGCTTTATGTATGGTCGTTGGCAAGGATCTGGACTGCATACAAACCATCCAATGGACGGTTTATTGGAAATTTCTAATTGGTATGGTAAGGAATTTATAGATTCTGAAAATGTTCATCCATTATTATTTTTAGATGGTCAGGGAAAAATTTTCCAGGTTGCGCCTAACCCCACTTTAATGAACTGGGTTTTAAAATTGCCGATCCCTAAAAATAATTCTCTCAAACCATTGCTGATTTCAATTAATTCTTTACTTAAGACCGATAAAAGTCAAGCCAGACTGCGGATGATGGAGTATAGAGGAAAAGTGACTGCTACAATGATTTATGATTATTTGCCAATCAATGATTCTTTCAGAAAAGTAGATGAAAATACTGTGTTAGGAATTATGGATTATAAAAACATACTTCAACCTTTCTTTTTTATTCTCAAGCGATGCCTTTAAAACAGTTATCAGTTATCAGTTATCAGTCAGCAACGGCGTATGGTGGGGGTAAAAGTTGCCTCACCAACATATTTAACCTGTACAAAGAGCATAAGCTACAGATTTTTTGAATGGGCAATAAAAGCAAGATTCTTTCATGATATTGATGTGATAAGTTTATAGATTCCCCAGTGAAATAGATAACTGGGGAATCTTTATTATTTACTCTGCATTGATGTAATCGGTTGGATCTAAGTAATCCGGTGAGAACCCGTCTGCATTACTATGATAAATTGGCTCTATATAATCCAGTACAGATTCATCGGCAATAATCTCTGTCCTTGTGCTAAGTGACGTAATTTGAGTGTCCATTTCTGGAATATCAATTCCTAACCGTTCGCATATTTCTCTTATTTTTAGGTATTGAGGATGTATTTGCTCATCAATATAAGAATGATGTCCATACCCCTCTGATTCCCAAGAACTAACAATTATTTTCGCCATATTCACTCATTATTTTAATTTTCAATGATAAAAAACTACCACAAAACTACTATTAAATAAGCTTTGTGGTAATTCGTTTACAAATGTCGCCAGAAGTTCTTACTGATAGTCTTGAGACTGACTACCTTGGGTTCTGCTGTCGCTTCAGGGGCATGACCAACAGCCACCGCAGCAACTTGTGGTGCAGGTGTGGTTAACAAAGAGTTAAGCAATACCATTTGATAATCAACATCTTCTACTGAGCGATATACTCTGTATGGTTCAATTTGCATACCCAAAGGTGTTGGTACAATCTTCAGATATTGATTTAGGGCATTGATATAAGCAACTGAAAAGTTTTTCTGCTCTACATAAGGACGAATAATCTCTAGTAATTCAATCGCTCTGTTGATTTCAGAAATTTCACAATTACTGTCGATTTGTGACTGACTTCTTCTGTAGCCTTTCATCATCTTTTCGGCTACTAGATTGTTGAATTTGCTAACGGCTCTCTGATGATTGCCTAATGTGTGAACTTTGGTTTG
>NZ_JAAGOG010000298.1:0-7546 GCF_010747425.1 Nostoc sp. UIC 10630 | reverse complement strand
TTTAATTTGTTAACTAAAATGAAAGGTGTAAAAAGTGCCGATCTATTGCTATACCTAAAAAAAATGAATAATAATACTTTTACTTTAATTTTTATTTATAAAGTTACCGCTTTAAATTAAATATTTGTTAAAAATGGCGATTGTTATATTAAATATAAATCGATTATCTACAGATTTAAATACAAATTATATTTGAAAATTTATATGATTTGCCTGTGTACGAAAACCTAGAAACTGTTTGCCCAGCGTCTCACATCTGAAGCCAAGCTAGGTTGTGTTTATACAACTTCGGGCTTCTATGCTGAGATACTTAATGTATAGCCTCGCATAGGATTTGATATAAACGCATATACAATAAAGAATAAATAAATTAAAATAATGGCATCTCCTTATGGAGTTGGTACATAGAAAATGCAGATAAATAAGCAAATTTCAGAATATAAGCAAAATATTCCCTTAAACACCTTAACTAATATCCTCGATACTCAAGTTATACAGGAATGGAATGATACTGAACTAGATCATCATCAGGATTTGTGCATCCATCAAATGTTTGAGATGCAAGTTGAGCGATCGCCCCAGTCCATTGCTGTAATATTTGAAAATACGCAACTTACTTATTGGCAGCTAAATCAGCAGGCTAATCAACTAGCACATCACCTACGTGCTTTAGGCGTTGGTCCTGAAGTACTTGTAGGCATTTGTCTAGAGCGCTCCTTGGAGATGATAGTAGGACTACTGGGAATTCTCAAAGCTGGAGGTGCTTACGTGCCTTTAGATCCGGCATATCCCTCAGAGCGTTTAGCCTTCATATTGGAAGACACTCAGACACCAGTATTGTTAACCCAAGAAAAATTGCTCAAGAACTTGCCACCACATCAAGCACAGGTACTTTGTCTCGATTCAAATTGGCAAGGAAATATTCAAAACAGTCAAGAAAATCCTGTAAATGAAACGACAGATGATAATCTTATCTACGTAATTTACACATCTGGCTCTACAGGACAGCCCAAGGGTGTTATGATCCCTCACCGTGGTATCCGCAACCAACTCTACTGGCGGCAAACCACCTTTAGATTAACTCAGGCAGATAAGGTTTTACTGACTATTTCTTTTAGCTTCGATCCCTCAGTGTGGCAGATATTCTGGCCATTGTGCTTCGGGGGGCAATTGATCGTGGCTCGCCCTGGTGGACATCAAGACACTGCATACCTTGTGAAGGTTATTACTGAGCAGCAAATCACTGTCTTGGCCTTAGTACCTTCCATACTGCGTGTCTTACTAGAAGAAAAGGGAATTGAGAATTGCTCATTTCTGAGGCATATTACCTGTGGTGGTGAAGCTTTACCTAGCGAACTCATAGAACGCTTTTTTGCAAAACTGGATTTGGACAATGTTCTCCATAATTGCTATGGCCCGACAGAAGCCTCTATTGATACCACTTTCTGGACTTGTCAGCGCGGCACTAATTCTACCATTGCTCCTATAGGTCGCCCCGTGGCCAATGCAGAGATTCACATCCTTGATGAAAATTTGCAGCCTGTGCCTGTTGGTGAATCAGGTGAACTGCACATTGGTGGTATTGGTTTGGCACGAGGCTATCTTAACCGTCCAGAATTGACCATAGATAAGTTTATTTTCAATCCTTTTAGCTCTGAAACTGGGGCACGTCTTTACAAAACTGGGGACTTGGCACGTTACTTAAGCGATGGAAATATCGAGTTTATTGGTCGCATTGACTACCAAGTAAAGATTCGTGGCTTCCGAATTGAATTGGGAGAAATTGAAGCCATATTAGACCAACATCCTGCACTGACACAGACTCTAGTCATTGCTAGAGAGGATATTAATGGTGACAAACAACTCGTGGCTTATGTTGTTGCCAATGCAGAGCAAATTCCTAGTCGAGTTGAATTACGTCGCTTTTTGCAAAGTCAGCTACCTGAATATATGGTGCCTGCTTACTTTGTATTTTTGGACACCCTACCATTAAACCCTAATGGTAAAATAGACCGCCATGCTTTACCTGCACCCGATTTATCAAGGCAAGCATCGGAAGTTACCTTTGTTGCTCCTCGTAATGAAGTGGAGCGCGAAATAACACAGATTTGGGAACAGATTTTAGGTGTCCAACCTATTGGCGTAAAGGATAACTTCTTTGAGGTAGGAGGAAACTCCATCTTGGCAGTAAAACTATTTTGGCAAATTGAGAAGATATTTAGTAAAAATTTTCCTCTTGCTATTCTCTTTCAGTCTGGGACTGTAGAGGCTTTAGCCAAAATAATCTGTCAAGAAGAAGATTTAGCAATAAACTTGGCTTCAGTAAATACCTTAGACAAATCAAAATCTAGCTGGTCATCCCTGGTAGAAATTCAACCCAATGGTTCCAAGCCACCTTTTTTCTGTATTCACGGACTTGGCGGAGAAGTCTTGTGTTTCCGTGAATTAGTATTGCATTTGGGGTTAGACCAACCATTCTATGGACTACAGCCACAAGGACTAGATGGAAAACAGCCCTTGTATACGCGGGTAGAAGACATGGCAACTCATTACATTCAAGAAATCCAGACCATTCAACCCAATGGGCCTTATTTTCTGGGAGGTTATTCTTTTGGGGGTGTAGTTGCTTTTGAGATGGCTCGGCAACTCCAGCAGCAAGGTCAAGAAGTTGGTATTTTAGTTATGCTTGATAGTTGCCGTCCAGGTTATAGTTGGCGGGCACCATTTCTGAAGCGAGTTTTTTTGCATTTAAATAATATAGCTCAACAAGGACCTGTCTACTTTTGGCAAAGACTTGTGAAATGGATTTATTGGGGTACGCAGCGTCTCCAAAAAACATATCAGCGTTACTTGCAAGGGATAATTGATTTCCCTGCAAATGACAAGCACTTAAAGATAATGGATGCTAACACTCAAGCCATCAGTGAATATATCTTTTCACCTTACCTTGGTCGAGCTGTTCTCTTGCGAGCAGACGATCAGAGTCGGGACGAAGCTATAGGGACACAATACGATCCTCAATTCGGCTGGGGCGACTTAGTTGCTGGAGGATTAGATATCCATTACATTTCTGGATCTCACCATAACCTATTTAATGAACCGCATGTACAGGTGTTAGCCGAAACATTGAGAAATTGCTTAATCCAAGCGCAGTCTCCAAATAATTAATTTGACAACCTACTACCCTTGCAAGAGAAGTCTAGTAATTTTGGATTTTGAATCGGGATCAAATAAAGCATTATAGAATCAAAGAAACAAGTGCTAAAATCGGCTTAAATCTTCGACTTATACAGCAAATTTAACGTTTGTAAGAGACAAAAATACTCCACTGCCGCGATCGCTCACCTTCACGCCACTTGCTTCTTGGCAATTGAGAACTGCTATATCTAGATTATGGGAGTCTCAACCCAGTACTGCTGGGTAATTTTGTCATTTCTTAGTCTAAACACAAATTGGGAGAATAACGGAAAAATCACTTGCTAGTGGTAACTAGGATGAGATAATTATTCTGTGGAACGGGAATACTGGTCGCAGTCCAATAGCCAAAAGACCTGACCAATTTAATATGCGATGAATCTTGCTAGTGCCACTGATTGAACAGAGGTATTTATTGTGGCACTGTAGGCTTAGATGACTGTCGTTTTCTATTTATGTTGGTAAACAATCCACAATCTACTGATGCTATATAGACGATTTGGACGCACAGAATTACAGATGCCAGTGTTTTCCTGCGGTGGCATGAGATATCAGTTTAAGTGGCAGGATGTTCCCGATAATGAAATTCCTGCTGATAGTCAGGCGAATCTGGAAGCGACGATTAGAAGGGCAGTCGAGGTTGGGATTAATCATATTGAAACTGCTCGTGGTTATGGCACTTCCGAAATGCAATTGGGAAGAGTTCTACCTCAGCTTCCCCGTGAAAAGCTGATTGTTCAAACCAAAATCAGTCCAAAGGAAGATGCGAAAGAATTCCGCGATACATTTGAACAATCATTGAAAAATCTCCAGCTAGATTATGTCGATCTACTGGGATTGCACGGTATCAACCATACTGAGTCATTAGACTATAGCATCCGTCCCGGTGGTTGCTTGGAAGTAGCACAGCAGTTGCAAGCAGAAGGAAAAGTTAGATTTATTGGTTTTTCCACACACGGATCAACAGATACAATTGTGCAGACAATTAATACCAATCTATTTGATTACGTGAACCTGCACTGGTACTACATTAATCAATGGAATTGGGCGGCAATTGAAGCGGCTAAACGCCATGATATGGGGGTGTTTATCATTAGTCCATCGAATAAAGGAGGTTTGTTGTATGAACCTCCACAAAAATTAGTGAATCTTTGCGCTCCTTTGAGTCCAATGGTGTTTAATGATTTGTTTTGTTTGAGTCATCAAGAGGTGCATACTCTGAGTGTGGGAGCAGCAAAACCACAAGATTTTGACGAACACCTGAAGACTTTAGAATTAGTAGATCGGGCATCAGAAATTTTGCCGCCCATCTTAGCAAGGTTGGAGTCAGAAGCGATCGCTACTTTGGGAGAAGATTGGGTAAAATCCTGGGAAACAAATCTACCAACTTACGAGCAAACCCCTGGTGAGGTCAATATTCGGGTGATTTTGTGGCTGCGGAATTTAGCGATCGCCTACGATCTGGTAGATTATGCCAAAATGCGCTACAACCTACTTGGTGATGGCGGTCACTGGTTTCCTGGTAATAAAGCAGATCGGCTAGAGGAATTAAACTTGCAGCAATGTCTCGCCCGCACTCCCCATGCCGATAAAATCCCCAAATTTTTGGAGCAAGCGCATCAAATGTTGGCGGGTGAAGCGGTCAAACGTCTATCTAAGACTTGATGAATTGGGAATTGGGAATTGGGCGAGAAATAACTCTTAACTCCTGTACAGACGCGATTAATCGCGTCTCTTAACTCCTCAACATCGCTAGTCAGCTTTTTTTGTATCTGCTAATTTAGTTGCCTTCGGTACCACTAGCACTTTGTCAACGCGGTTCCCATCCATATCCATCACTTCAATTCGCATACTTTGCCATTCAAAATGATCTGCTGCGGCAGGAATACGACCTAAATGGGTGATGACAAAACCGCCCAAGGTTTGATAACTGCCGCGTTCCTCGGATTCCCACTCTTCCATACCAAAAAGTTCTAAAAATTCTTCTACAGGTAACATCCCATCCAAAAGCCAGGAACCATCTTCGCGTTGCACAGCTTGGGGTTGATCCTGTCCATCTGTTGAAGGAACATCACCGACGATTTCGCTCATGATGTCGTTGAGAGTAACTAATCCTTGAATTACGCCGTATTCATCCACTACTAATGCCATGTGAGTAATAGTTTGCTTGAACAATTCCAAAACTTTCAATCCACGGGTACTTTCTGGCACGAATACGGGCTGTCGCAATCCCACTGTTAAGTCCAGCGCTTCTCCTCGGAAACTCCTGGCTAATAAGTCGGTGACAGGGATTACACCCAGCACGTTGTCAAGTCCCGCCTGACAAACTGGATACCGAGAATAGGCACTATCAACCATTTTTTGGCGATTTTCTTCGGCAGTGTCTTCTAAGTCTAACCAGACGATATCAGGACGGGGTGTCATTAAGTAGCTGACGGGGCGATCGCCTAAACGAAAAACTCGCTCTACCATATCCTGTTCGGCTTCCTCAAAAGTTCCCGCCTCAGTGCCTTGCTCAATTAAGATTTTTATTTCTTCTTCGGTGACTTGCGGCTCGGTAGAAGCTGTTATTCCTAGCACTCGTAGGATTAAATCTGTAGAAGCACTTAATAGAAAGACTACTGGAGAACCGATCGCTGCCAAGGCTTGCATCGGAATAGCTACAATCGATGCAATCCTTTCTGGATTATTTAATGCCAGACGCTTTGGTACCAATTCGCCAACAATGAGTGACAAATAGGTAATGATCAAAACGACTATTCCAAAAGATATCGGTTCGCTATAAGGTGCTAACAAAGGCACAAGTTTTACATAGACTGCCAGTCGGTTGGCAATTGTTGCTCCTCCAAAAGCACCAGTCAGGATACCGATTAGCGAAATACCTACTTGAACGGTTGACAGGAAATGATTTGGAGATTCAGCGAGTTTCAATGCTGCCCTTGCTTTGGCATCTCCTTGATTGGCAAGCTGTTGTAGCCTGACTTTCCGGGCTGAGACAATCGCCATCTCAGACATAGAAAACACGCCATTGGCAATAATTAGCACCAAAATGATTAAAATTTCAAAAGTGATGGAGGACATGTTTAAAATTGCCGCTTATCAGAGCGAATGTAGCTCAATACCTAGTATCTAGTATTAAAGGTGCTTCTATAAATGCTTTTACTGTACACAAAGTAATAGTTATAGTTTTTAAGTCTATTAGTTGCTGTGCATTATTCTTCCATCGAAAGAATAAGAAGGCTGTCAACACTTTTAAAATAGTTGACATAAACTGCCTCAAGATTTTCTGACTCACAAAGACTCCCACCGCTAGTTGTACTTATGTCATTTTCTTCTATTGTGCGTGCCTTAGCGCGATCGCCGCTCACCACTGAATTTATTTCTAAGCTAAACCGACAACAAGAATTGCGGTTAAATGGCATTTCTCGATTGCCCAAGGGTTTGGTCGCTTCGGCATTGGCACAGTCTCAGGGTAAGAATTTGTTCGTAGTTTGCGCCACTTTGGAAGAAGCTGGACGCGTTTATGCACAACTGGAGGCAATGGGATGGCAAACAGTACATTTTTATCCCACCTCCGAGGCTTCTCCCTACGAACCTTTTGACCCGGAAACTGAGATGAGTTGGGGACAAATGCAGGTATTGGCGGATTTAAGCATGGGGAATGGGGAATGGGGAATGGGGAATGGGGAAGAAAACCAGATCCCATCCAATTCTCAGTTACCTAAGATGGCTATTGTGGCTACTCAAGGGGCGTTGCAACCCCATTTGCCACCACCAGAGGCTTTTGGGCAATTCTGTCTTACCTTAAAGCGGGGGATGGAATTAGACTTAAATGCCTTCAGTGAGAAAATCACTATTCTGGGGTATGAACGAGTACCTCTGGTGGAAATGGAAGGACAATGGAGCCGACGGGGTGATATTGTTGACGTTTTTCCAGTTTCATCTGAGTTTCCAGTCAGGTTGGAATGGTTTGGTGATGAAATTGAGCAAATGCGGGAATTTGACCCAGCAACCCAACGTTCGGCACTCGATAAAGTTAATCAGTTAATTCTTACCCCCACTAGCTTTGCTCCCATTGTGATGGCGGCACTCAACAAGAGTACTGAGTTGCGAGTGGTGAGTGCTGAGTTAAATCCTGACTCAGAACTTAGCACTGAAAACTCATCATTGTTGGAGGGTAGTCGTCGCTTTTTGGGGTTGGCTTTTGAGCAACCAGCATCTCTGCTAAATTACCTATCAGAAAATACACTGATTGCTATTGATGAGCCAGAACAGTGTCATGCTCATAGTGATCGCTGGGTCGAAAATGCTGAGGAACAATGGAGGATGGGGAATGGGGAATGGGGAATGG
>NZ_JAAGOG010000014.1:0-74633 GCF_010747425.1 Nostoc sp. UIC 10630 | reverse complement strand
CATTCAAAATACTACTTTTGATTTTCCGTCTCTTCAGATGTACGGAGCTTTTTCAAAAATCAAATACTAATCCTATATATCAGGAAGATAAACAGCATAAAAGTCAAAGTCATTTACCTTATACTTCTTCTGATGAATCCCATTTTTATCTACCCAAATAGTTTTATTTACTACCCTGTTATCTCCCGCGTATTTAGCTTGTATTTTGTAAAATTTATCGTCTTTGTAGACAACAAAATCAAAAGGTAAATGTTCACAAACAAGTGGCGTGAGGACTAAATAACCTTTAAGCGTTAGATCCGCGATCGCTTTGGTAGCAGCAATATCGCCCTTATTCTTAGTATGATGCAGCAATAACGAACCCTCAACCGAGGTAATAATCATATCACTTAACGGTGCTTGAGGGTTCATATTAAGTTAAAACGAGCGCGGCAGGGTTCGAACCTGCGACCGATTGCTTAGAAGGCAATTGCTCTATCCACTGAGCTACGCGCCCAAAACAAAACAATGGCTCCTGGAGGAGTCACCTAAACTATTATATCGTCTTTACTTACCAAGAAGCAATCAAAAATTGCAGATTTACCACTAGCAAGGCTAAGATGCTAGTCGCTAGTTAGTCAATCTACACCGAAAACGAAACAGATGGGGTATTGGTTTAGATATATTGTGTTGTCAAGGGGTTATTTGCCCGTTAGCGCTAACGTCCTCTGGGCGGCTACCTTCGGGAAGAATCTGGCGATCGCTAGGCTCATTTCCACAGTATGCTAGGTAATTTCAGCCTTGGCGATACTGCCAAATGCCATTATATATTCCATATTAAGAGTGCCCCTGTGAGGAGTTTTTGCTAGTGCCATGTTTATTCTCAAACGGCAGGATGTTGAAATATCAAGCATTCAGCACCCAAAAAAGGATCAGCAGGTGCCGATTCTCAATTATCAAGGGCAGACTTTTCGCTTGATTAGTGTTTTCAAAGCTAGTCAAGAAGAAGAAGCTAGAGCCTTATGGAGAGAATTAACGGATAACCGGGGTAAAGCCTGTGTTTTGCTGGAGGAACCGGAACGTTTTAGCGTCTGGGGTAAAATCCGTTTAGAGCAGCTAGATAGTGATACAGGTGGTCATGGCAAAACGGCGATTTTAGTCCAAGCCGGTATTTTGCTGTTACAGGGTGTTTCTATCGACATTGAAGAGTTTTTAGGTGCTAAACAAGCTGCATTATTTGAAAAAGATATTGCGGAAGTATTAAAGCAAAAGCAATTTCCTCAAGCATCTTCCCTAGAAGCAGTTAAATATTTGGTATCTACCAATCCTTTGCCAACCGCCAAAATACCTGATTGGCAGGAAAATCATGTAGTTATTCTATTACAAGAACTGCATCGATTAGGAAAAGCATATTTTGGCAATGGCAATTTTACAAAACAAGTGATTTATAAGCTAGAAGATATGCCAGAAGCCGAGCGATTACTATTTATCAGTTGGCTAAATCAATCGCCACTGGGCAAACTGTGGCAGTAGCATGGAAAATTTTAACAAAATTCCGGCCACTGGTACTTGCTTTTGGTGTCCGATTGTGTATTATTTGGCAGACACACTGCTATATATACAGTCCTTTAACTCAAAATACTGCCAGAGTGCATCTACATAGTCAAGTCCTATGAATAACTCTTACGAGAATTCGTTCCTTTCTAAATCGATTTTCAATACTCAGAACATTGTCTTAGCTAATATTGGCTGGGCCGTACTAGCACTGCTATACTTTTTGTTGTTTAGTGCCAAAGTTCCCGGAGCTGATGGCATAGAAAGCCGGGCCGAGTGGTATGTGATTGGTACAAATATTTTTGAAGCTTTAGCTTATTTGGGTGCCAGTATCTTATGCTTGAGGAACTGGCTGAGTCCACAAATCGTCAGTGGGCGAAATGTCTGGCTCTTAATTGGGTTAGGTATGCTTTCCTATTTCGTTGGGGGGATAATTTTCGGATATACCGAAATAGTTTTAAAAGATGAACCAGATGTGTCTGTAGGCGATATATTTTTTGTACTGACTTATCTATTACTTGGCGCAGGCATGATTTTAGCTGTGGCTTCCAGGCGAATCAATCTGGAAAAATGGCAGTGGCTAATTGTGTTAGCAATTGCAGTGTTCGGTAGTTTGTT
This sequence comes from Nostoc sp. UIC 10630, assembly GCF_010747425.1. NCBI lineage: Bacteria > Bacillati > Cyanobacteriota > Cyanophyceae > Nostocales > Nostocaceae > Nostoc > Nostoc sp. UIC 10630. Next base: position 72,482 of record NZ_JAAGOG010000014.1, on the reverse strand, counting down.
GGCATGGTGGATTTCTATGCAACAGGAAACACCCTCAGAACTGCTAGTCGCTATTTTGAATTGGTTTTACGTAGTTAGCGATGTGGTTCTGTTAATTATTGCTACCACTCTGCTGTTAGCCTTTTGGGGGGGAAGAGTTTCCCAGTCTTGGCGAATGATTGCAGCAGCGGCCTTTTCGCTTTACATTGCAGATATGTGGTTTAAATACGCCCAAGGCCCCAACTATCAAAGTGGGGAGATATTAGAAGTGTTTTGGGTGTTTAGTGGGGTGTTATTTGGCATGGGCGCTGTCTTAGAATATGACGCATCACTAAGACGAACGCGGCGTACCAGCGGACGTAAACGAGCTTAGTAAAGATTTTTGGTATCTACCGTGAGAAAATTAACAGACTCTGACAAGCAAGAAATTCTTAAGTTATATCGAGAGACTGCCGAAACAACCTCAACTTTGGCAGAACGCTATGGTGTGAGTAACTCGACAATTAGTCGCCTGCTCAAAAGTACTTTGCCAGAGGATGAGTATGAATACTTAGTCTCTTTAAAGCGGGCTGCGAGAACTCCTGAAGGCAGGGCGCAGGTAAGCTACGAGCAGTTACCATTGCTGACTCAACCGGAGCCGGAGATAGAAGTTCCACCCATCGAAAGCCCACCACCGTTGGAAGTGACAAAGGTTGAGCCGCAGCCACGTCGGGTAATTCGTGTAGAGCCGGAAGTTTACTCAGAGGAAACGGCAGAATCACTCGCTGCTAGTAGACGGGTGCGCCGTCGCCCCTCGGCGGCGGAAAAACCGAAGCTCCGAGTTACAGAGAAATTAGAAACTCCAGAGCAAAAGCCGCCGGAAATAGTCAGTATCTCCATTCCACCGCTAAAGGATAAACATCCAGGAGCGGCTGTCATCGCGCAGATGCTAGGCGAAGATTTGCTAGATGAATCGGAGGATTTGGATGATTTAGAAGATGATGATTTAGAGGATGACGACTTTGAGGAAGAAGACTTTGATGATGATGAGCTGGATGATGAAAGACCTTTAGTCACAAAAAGAAGACCAGGTGAAGCATCAGTTCAAGTTTTACCTCTGTCGATAGCCAATTTGCCGAAAACTTGTTATTTGGTAATTGACCGTTCCTCGGAATTAATTACCCGGCCTCTGAAGGATTTTGGTGATTTGGGACAAATTCCCAGCCTGGAAACCCAACAAAGAACTCTGCCGGTGTTTGATAATCATCGCATCGCCAAGCGCTTTTCTACCAAGCGCGATCGCGTGATTAAAGTTCCTGATAGTAAAATGCTCCATAAGACTCGTACTCATCTGCAAGCTAAGGGCATTACACGACTGTTGATTGATGGTCAGGTCTATTCTTTGTCTACGGTTTAGGATTAGGTATTGGGCATTGGGTATTGGCATTGGTTATTCCCTTTGTCTCTCTACCCAGTCCCCAGTCCGCAGTCCCTTCAACTATAGACAGCCCTTGCAAAACGCTCTGCCAAATAAATAATGTCCTGTCTACGGGCAATTTGGTTCATCCATTTTTGAGGAATATTTTCCACCCCGTAATAAATTCCCGCTAATCCACCAGTGACGGCGGCAGTAGTATCGGCATCTCCGCCTAAGTTGACAGCTTTCAGCACCGCCTCAGAATAAGACGAGCTATTTAATAAACACCACAGGGATGACTCCAAAGTATCAATCACATAGCCACCAGAATTAATCTCTTCAACTGGTAACTTGGCAATCTCACCACTAAAAATTCTGCCAAAATGTGGCTTTTCTAACAAAAATTCTCGGACAGAATAAATTGTTTGGATATCTTGCAATGCTTGTAGATAAGCTGTTTGGGGGTCAGCCCCTTCTAGGAGCGCCACTGCAATACTAATATAAATTCCACAGGACATTTGCGATCGCGCATGAGCATGGGTAATCGCTGAAACATCATGCACCCGCGCTAGCAATTCGCCTAAAGTTAAGTTTCGGTGACAATAAGCCATCGGCAAGATTCTCATCAACGAACCATTGCCATTACTATTTTCAACCTTCCCACCCGCCTGATGGGGAACAACTCCCTGTTTCAGACGCATAATTGCTGTATGGGTAGTTTGACCAATATCAAAAACATCGCCACGGGGAGTCCAGTAAGCCTCCTTGTACCACCGCCAGAAGGAATTGGCTATGGCATCCAACGAATACCCCCTACAAAGGCATTCTGCTAGGCAAAAGCTTAACGAACTATCATCTGACCAAGTTCCTGGTGGTTGATTCCATGTGCCATAACCCTGCATCGTTGTCACTGGAGATTTTACTCGTTCAGCACGGCTAGTAAACTCCACCGGCACACCCAACGCATCACCGACACATAAACCCATCAAACCAGACAACGTTTTTGCACCGGTTAGCATTATTCAATCTCCACAATAACTGCTCAAAATTAACTTTATAGATTCCCTCTATAGGTTGTTGCAACAGATGCTACAGCCGAGTTTTTCATCCTCTGTGAAAAGCTCGGCAAAAAATTGTTAGTCGGATATTTTATTTACACTATTCCGACATAGTTTGAGTTTCAAATATTGTGACAGTTTTAAAAGCGTCTATTTTTGGAACAAAGAACCCAGATGAAAAGACATTGAATGTAATTATAACAGCTTATTTATGATTGCCTGGGATACTTAGCCTGTAACTCTTATGCATCATTAGCAACATTTATTTAATAAAATTTGGGAAACATTTGGAACATTGTTAAATTATTTTCGACTGGGAATATACAAGTAAAAAATACAAATTTTGGTAAAAATTATGAAACGCTTACTCAAGTCTTTCGTGACATTTTCTGCATTATCTTCTTTAATAGTTGCTCCTCTATTTCTATCAGCTGGTCAAGCTTCTGCTGAAACCAAAAAGGGTACTGATGCTAGTTATGTTGGTGCTGGTGTTGCAGCTGGCGTTACTAGCGGCGGAGAAGGTATCAATGATGCTGCCACATTTGGTGGTAATGTTACAGGCCGCGTAAAATTAGGAACTACGCCATTTTCTGCACGCGGTAATGTTCTCTGGAGTGATAAGACAAGTGCTATCATCCCAGAACTTTCTGTGGATGTGCCTATCGCTAATAAAACTAACGCCTACTTAACTGGCGGTTATTCTTTTGTAGAAAAAGATGGCTCACCAACTCCTATAGGTAACAAAGATTCAGTAGTGCTAGGTGCTGGTGTTGAATCGGAAGTTGCTAACAATTTCCTTGTCTACACGAACGCTAAAGTTGGACTGGGTGCCTACCAAAATAGCGATGCTTCTGCTGTCACCATCAATGGCGGTCTTGGCTATCGCTTCAAATAAAAAATTATTGAGTCCTCGGTCACTCTATACTTTACTTAAGTACTCAGGACTTAGCACGGGCTAAACGCCCCGCTACCGCTAACAAAACTCACTACTCCCAAAAGCTGGTTTTGTTAAGTGTTACATCACTGACAAAGCCGGCTTTTGCCGTGGTAAAATTAAATCATTCCTCATTATTCCGGCCGGATTACCGGGGATCAAGTAGCCGAAGGGTGCTGGTTCGGTGTCTACGTAATGCTTTATTGAGAATACTATACAAGTCTAATGGTTAAATCTGCTCCTTCCCCAATCGCTAGCCGTAAGCCTTCCAAAGTAGAAGGAATCAAGGAAAATAGTAATTTTTTGCGTGAACCTGTAGCAACTGAAATTCTTCAAGATACTACCCATTTTACTGAAAATGCGGTACAGCTTTTGAAGTTTCACGGTTCTTATCAGCAGGATAACCGCGACAACCGCACTAAGGGACAGGAAAAAGATTACCAGTTTATGCTGCGGACAAAAAATCCGGGTGGTTTAGTACCGCCGCAGCTGTATCTGGCTTTAGATAAAATAGCCGATGAGTATGGCAACCACACCTTACGAGCAACTACCCGTCAAGGTTTCCAACTGCATGGTATTTTAAAGAAGAATCTAAAATCAGCGATCGCTACAATTGTCAACAATCTGGGTTCAACTTTGGGAGCTTGCGGCGACATCAACCGCAACGTCATGGCACCACCAGCCCCTTTTAAGAATCGCCCAGAGTATCAGTATGCTTGGGAGTATGCCCAGAATATTGCTGATTTGTTGTCAGCACAAACGGGTGCTTATTATGAAATTTGGCTAGATGGGGAAAAGGCAATTAGTGCTGAAGAAGCTCCAGAGGTGAAAGCAGCCAGACAGCGCAATGGGAATGGCACAATTATCCATGACAACGAAGAACCGATTTATGGCACGCATTACATGCCCCGCAAGTTTAAAATTTGCGTGACGGTACCAGGGGATAATTCTGTTGATTTGTATTCCCAAGACCTGACGTTGGTAGTGATTACCAATAAGAAGAAGCAATTAGAAGGATTTAATATTTTTGCTGGTGGTGGCTTAGGCAGAACCCACGGTAAAGAAGAAACTTTCGCTAGGTTAGCAGACCCCATTGGTTATGTGGCGAAGGATGATGTCTACGACATTGTAAAAGCGATTGTTGCTACTCAGAGAGATTATGGCGATCGCACCGACCGTCGTCACGCCAGATTAAAATATCTAATCAACGATTGGGGTTTAGATAAATTCCGTGCCCAAGTTGAAGAATATTTCGGTAAATCAATCGAAGCCTTCAAACCACTGCCAGAGTTTAAATATCATGACTTCCTCGGCTGGAATGAACAAGGAGATGGCAAGCTATTCTTAGGAATTTCCATTGACAATGGTCGAGTCAAGGATGAAGGTTCGTTTCAACTGAAAACTGGCTTGCGGAAAATTGTTGAGCAGTTCAACTTACCTATCCGCTTGACACCCAACCAAAACCTGATTTTTTACGATATCGAACCAGATAGCAAGCAAGCTATTCAAGATATTCTCAGCCTTTACGGTGTTGGAGACGACCCTAGTAAAATCGAACCTTTAGTGCGGTATGCAATGGCTTGTCCGGCTTTGCCCACTTGTGGCTTGGCAATCACGGAATCAGAACGGGCAATACCGGGTATTTTGGAAAGAGTTCGCGCTCTGTTAGATAAAGTTGGTTTACAAAATGAGCATTTTGTGGTAAGGATGACCGGATGCCCCAACGGTTGCGCTCGTCCCTACTTAGCAGAATTGGGCTTTGTCGGTAGCGCTCCAGAATCTTACCAATTATGGTTAGGGGGTTCGCCAAATCAGACTCGACTGGCACAACCTTACACAGAAAAGCTGCACCATAATGATTTAGACAGTTTTTTAGAACCGATTTTTGTCTACTTTAAGAAATCTCGGAAATCGAAGGAAAGCTTTGGTGATTTTTGCGATCGCGTTGGTTTTGATGCCATCCGCGAGTTTGCTGCTAGCTACGATCCGCAAACAGCCAATGGTGCAAACAAATCGCGCCATCGGGTAAATTTAAAAGAAGAAGTTTATGGCAAGTTAAAGGAAGTAGCAGAAAGCCAAGGGAAGCCGATGACTCAGTTAGTGACTGAAGCGCTAGAAGCTTACTTCCAGAATCTTTCGTAAGCTGAACAAATAACTAAACCATGAATGGACACAAATGGATTTATTTGTGTCCATCTTTGATTTGATATTCTTGAAATTTCCAAATCTCATGTCTCAACTGCAAAGAATTGCGATCGCACCTTCCCAATTTCAACAAGGGCAAATTTTACTCACCAAAGAACAACAACATTATTTGGGGCGTGTATTGCGCTTGCGTGAAGGCGATCGCTTTATTGCAATGGATGGTAAAGGAAAATGGTGGTTAGCGCAGCTAGCAGGGGAGCAAGCACAGGTTTTAGAAGCGCTTTTAGTGGAAACTGAATTACCTGTATCAATTACCTTGATGGTGGCGTTACCCAAAGGCAATGGATTTGATGAAGTTGTGCGGTGTTGTACAGAGTTGGGAGTAACTTGTATTGCACCAGTATTGAGCGATCGCACTTTGCTCGATCCTAGTCCTCAAAAGCTCGAACGTTGGCGGCGCATCGCTGCGGAAGCCGCCGAACAATCAGAGCGCTCTTTTGTGCCAACAATTTTAGAGCCTGTTGGTTTTAATACGGGTTTGTCATTAGTCATTGGTCATTTGTCATTTGCCAACAGTCAGCAATATATCTGTGAAGCGCGTGGTGAGTTTCCCCATTTAAAAGATTGCTTACAGCACAAAGGACAAATGACAAATGACAAAGGACAAATGACAAATGACAAAGGACAAGAAACCATTGTCATTGCTACTGGCCCAGAGGGAGGATGGACAACACAAGAAATTGAGAATGCGATCGCATCTGGATTTCAACCTGTTTCCCTTGGTCGCCGCATTCTGAGAGCAGTTACAGCCCCAGTAGTAGCATTATCCTTAATTACCGCAAGTTGTGAAGTATAAATGATTTATAGCTCACGCAAAAGTGATTTTGCGCGAGACATCACTCCATCCTGTATTTAAAGTAAGTGATGATTGAGCAAGTTGCGATCGCCTTTGACCATAAAGACTATCAAACAGCTGCCAAATTACTCAAACAGCTGCTAATAGAATCACCAGACAATCCTTGGGTGCAATTTTATCTTGGTCGCTTGCATGAAGTATCTGGAAAGCATCAGGATGCGGACAAAATTTATCGGCAACTGCTGCAAGATACGACAAATACCAAAATAGTGTCGCTAGCACGTCAAGGTTTGCAACGACTGCAAGAAATTGAGATTGAACAAAGACAAAGAGCCATTTCCCAAGCAAAATCTGAACCTAATAACACTGAACTTGGCGTACTAGTTTTAGAGCCACTCAGTAACGAGATGAAAACGGACGCATCTCGAAAATTTGCCCAGATAATGCAACTAGATCCCTATACCGCAAGGCTATTAATGCCAAGTCGTGGCTGGAGGTTGTACCGTACTGGACAAGTGGGAGAACTAAAATTTTACGGCAAACAGTTACAGCAGGCTGGTATTCCTTGCTTTTGGGCATCACTAGCTCAAATTCAGCAAATTCAAGTTTATCAAGTCAAACATTTTCAAGAATCTACCCCACAAGCTACTGTTGTTTGCTGTAATGACACAAATCAACTCGGTTCTCTCACCTTTGACTGGTCAGAAGTGACAGCCAGAGTAGTGGGACTATTGCCCATTTTTGAACAAGTTGTAGATGTTGATGCCCGCCGTAAACTGGAATGGAAAACTCAAACACAAGACTATGCTCAGTTTTGTGATTTACACTTACCTGGTAGACGTTGTATTCTCCGATTCTATGATAACGGCTATGAATTCCAGCAAGGTTTAAAAATCATTCCCCAAGCTAGCCAAAATACAATCAGAATTAATTGGAATAGTTTATCAAGTTGGATTGACCAGCAACTACCTCAAGTTAAAATTTGGTCAGATTTCACATCATTTGCAGATACAACATTAGATCAAACAGAAATGTTAGGTCATATCAAGTCACATATTCATTTGTTTCGCAGGGAACAGACTAATTGGGATTCAGCTTTTCATTTATATAGTGGACTGGTGTTTCTTAAATAAAATGATAAATTGCAGGTCAAACACTGGCATAGTGAATTAATGAAATGTAATCCACCTGAAACTTAATGTTTACTTCATAAATGACCTGTAACTCACAAATAGCAGAAGGTTGGCATGGAAAACTTAATTTAGTCTATGCCGATCGCCAGGGTGCAACCCAGTTAATTTACAATCACCAACAAGCGCCCCTGAAGGTACAACGGCCATTTTATCCAGAAGGAGACAAAATTTGTCATAGCGTAATTTTGCATACAGCTGGGGGAATGGTAGGAGGCGATCGCTTATCCTCTAATATCCACCTCCAACCCCAAGCCCAAGCCTTAATTACTACAGCTGCTGCAAGCAAGATATATCGCAGTAATGGCTTACAAGCTAGACAAACCATCCAAATGCAAGTTGACGCTGGCGCTTGTTTAGAGTGGTTGCCGCAGGAGACAATTTTATTTAACGACGCGATTTATCGGCAAGATTTACGGGTAGAATTAGCAACCGGGGCCAGTTGGTTAGGCTGGGAAATTACCCGGTTTGGTCGCAGTGCTAGAGGAGAAAAATTTTACCTTGGAGAATGGCGATCGCACACAGAAATTTGGCAGCAAGGCGTTCCTTTATGGATTGATCGGCAATGCTTACACGGTAGCGAAGACATTTTCCACAGTCCCCACGGCTTGGCTGGAAAACCAATAGTAGGTAGTCTAGTTTGGGTTGGTGGTGCAGTTTCAGCAGAAATTGTCGAAAAAGCACGAAGTTTATGGAATGGGGAAGGGGAAGCGGGTGCTAGCCGATTACAACATGGATTATTGTGCCGATATCGCGGTTCTTCTACTTCTGAGGTGAGAAACTGGTTTATTGATGTTTGGCAGTTGCTACGAGTTTCTTTTCTGAATCGTGGTAATTGTATACCAAGAGTTTGGCAGGTTTAAATGAACCGCAGAGGCACAGATAACACAGAGGAGATAAGAATGCAACTTACGCCGCAGGAAAAAGATAAGCTATTAATTTTTACTGCTGCTTTATTAGCAGAAAGACGGAAAGGAAGGGGGCTAAAACTTAATTATCCCGAAGCGATCGCTTATATTTCTGCTGCTATTTTAGAAGGTGCAAGGGATGGGCAAACTGTGGCTGAATTGATGAGTTATGGTACAACTCTATTGACGCGGGATGATGTCATGGAAGGGATATCAGAAATGGTACATGATGTGCAAGTTGAAGCTACTTTTCCTGATGGCACAAAGTTAGTGACAGTACATAATCCAATTCGTTAATTTTGTAAGTTTTAATTTATTATGATTCCTGGGGAAATTATCACACCAACAGGTGAAATTGAACTAAATGTTGGTCGTCCAACTATAAAATTGCAAGTTTCAAATACAGGCGATCGCCCCATACAAGTAGGTTCCCACTATCACTTTTATGAAGTCAACACCGCCTTAAACTTTGACAGAGAACAAGCTAGAGGAATGCGCCTCGATATTCCCGCCGGAACCGCAGTCCGCTTTGAACCAGGCGATGAAAAAGAAATAACTCTAATCCCCCTCGTCGGTACTCGCCAAGTCTACGGCTTCAACGCCAAAATTAACGGAAACCTCTAAAAACCTCCGCGTCCCTTTGCGTTAAAAAAAAGGATTTTATATGCCTTACAGAATGGATCGCCGCGCCTACGCCGAAACATACGGCCCAACAGTAGGCGATCGCATCCGGCTTGCAGACACAGAATTATTTATTGAAGTTGAACAAGATTTCACCACTTACGGCGATGAAGTGAAATTTGGCGGCGGAAAAGTTATCAGAGACGGAATGGGACAATCCCCCATTTCTAACGCCGATGGTGCTGTAGATTTAGTAATTACTAATGCCTTAATTCTCGATTGGTGGGGTATTGTCAAAGCGGATATTGGCATTAAAGATGGCAAGATTTTCAAAATTGGTAAAGCCGGAAATCCTTATATTCAAGACAATGTAGATATTATTATCGGCCCCGGAACTGAAGCTTTAGCTGGTGAAGGAATGATTCTCACTGCTGGCGGTATTGATGCCCATATTCATTTTATTTGCCCCCAACAGATTGAAGTTGCGATCGCTTCCGGTATAACCACCATGATCGGCGGCGGTACTGGGCCAGCTACGGGTACAAATGCCACTACCTGCACCCCCGGCCCTTGGAATATTTACCGAATGTTGCAAGCTGCTGATGCTTTCCCCGTCAACTTAGGATTTTTGGGCAAAGGTAACGCCAGTCAACCCCAAGGACTTGTAGAACAAGTAGCCGCCGGTGCAATGGGGTTAAAACTCCATGAAGACTGGGGAACCACACCCGCAGCAATTGATACTTGCCTTAGCGTTGCCGATGCTTATGATGTACAAGTAGCGATTCATACTGATACCCTGAACGAAGCCGGATTTGTCGAAGATACGATCGCAGCTTTCAAAAATCGTGTCATCCACACCTACCACACCGAAGGCGCAGGCGGCGGACACGCACCAGATATTATCAAAGTTTGCGGTCAAGCCAACGTTTTACCATCTTCCACTAACCCCACACGCCCTTACACCCTCAACACCTTAGACGAACACCTCGATATGTTGATGGTATGTCATCACCTCGATCCTGCGATCGCTGAAGATGTCGCTTTTGCTGAATCTCGCATCCGCCGAGAAACCATTGCCGCCGAAGATATTTTGCACGACTTAGGCGCATTTAGCATGATTTCCTCCGACTCTCAGGCAATGGGAAGAGTAGGCGAAGTGATAATTCGCACCTGGCAGACATCTCACAAAATGAAGGTGCAACGGGGAATTCTTAACCCACACGGAGATGAGCAAAAAGCAGATAATTTTCGGGCAAAAAGATATGTCGCTAAGTATACAATTAACCCTGCGATCGCTCACGGAATTGCTCAATATGTAGGTTCAGTGGAAGAGGGGAAATTAGCAGATTTATGTTTGTGGCATCCCGCGTTTTTTGGCGTTAAGCCAGAGATAGTGATTAAAGGCGGAATGATTGCATGGTCGCAAATGGGCGATGCTAACGCTAGTATTCCCACACCGCAACCAGTTTATATGCGCCCAATGTTTGGTAGTTTTGCCGGGGCGCGTCATGCCACATCATTAACTTTTGTTTCACAAGCAGCTTTAGAGAACGAAATTCCTAGCCAGCTAGGTTTACAAAAGTCAGCAGTAGCAGTTTCTGGAACACGCCAATTGAGCAAGCGGGATATGAAGCTGAATGATGCACTACCCCACGTTGAAGTAGATCCAGAAACATATCAAGTCAGGGCAGATGGTGAGTTGCTGATTTGTGAACCTGCGACAGTTTTACCAATGGCACAGAGGTACTTTTTGTTTTAATTCGTGACCAAGCAATTTACTGATTACGATAGTCCTTGGAAAGAAGTCATCGAGCTATATTTTCCCCGCTTTCTAGAATTATTTGAGTTTCCTGTGGCGAAACTGTTGGACTATAAGCAAGGGTGGAAAACTTTAGAGTAAACTACCAATCCTTTTGGTGTAATTGTGATGACACATCTCAAGACCAAGGCAACGCAACGAAACCCAGAAAATCGGTCAGGATTAATTTGGCTCATGAGTTTTTATGGAAAAGTGGAAGTGCATAGGCTACTTTTGTAATTTCACTAATAATTTATCTATCAATTCTTGATATGGATTTGTCCATACTGAGAAAGTATCCTGTTCCTCGTTTATCTCTATAGAACGCTTACGGGTTCATCTTCTAGGAATATCTAGGTATGATGGAGAATTTTTTAATTCTATTTTTTTATTTTTTTCTAGAGAATTCAATAATTTAATTTTGTTAATATCAGTGCCTTTAATTTGCGATGGATACCAAGTAATAACTTGAATTATTAATAGTCCTAAAAAAACAGCCACCTCCATCAGGAAGCAGCTGTTTTTCAATTTATACAACTACAAAGTATTAGTAATCGAAGTCGCCACCACCAGCACCAGCGCCAGCAGGAGCGCCGTCTTTTGGTTCAGGCTTGTCAACTATAATACATTCGGTTGTCAACACCATACCAGCGATGGATGCAGCGTTTTGCAGAGCAGAACGAGTCACTTTAGCAGGGTCAACAATACCAGCAGCTAACAAATCGACGAATTCGTTTGTTGCAGCGTTGTAGCCAACGTTGAATTCTTTCTCTTTGACGCGTTCAGCGATCACAGCACCATTCTGACCAGCGTTTTCAGCAATCCGCTTCAGAGGGGCAGGTAAGGCGCGAACGACAATCAAAGCACCAATCAACTCTTCATCTTTAAGATTGCTCTTTGCCCAAACTTCCAATTCAGGAGCAAGGTGAGCCAGAGTTGTACCACCGCCAGGAACAATACCTTCTTCCACAGCAGCTTTGGTGGCGTTGATTGCGTCTTCTAGGCGCAACTTCTTGTCTTTCATTTCGGTTTCAGTCGCTGCACCAACTTTCACGACAGCAACACCACCAGAGAGTTTAGCAAGACGCTCTTGTAATTTCTCTTTGTCGTAAGAAGATTCGGTTTCATCGATTTGACGACGAATCTGTTCGACACGAGCCTTAACAGCAGCTTCGTTACCTTCGGCAACAATTGTGGTGCTGTCCTTGGTGATGGTGATCCGGCGAGCTTTACCCAGGCTATCCAGCTTGGTGTTGTCTAGCTTCAAACCAGCATCTTCGGTAATTAGTTGACCACCAGTTAAAACAGCAATGTCTTCTAGTAGTGCTTTGCGGCGATCGCCAAAGCCAGGAGCCTTAACAGCAGCCACGTTTAGTACACCGCGTAAACGGTTTACTACCAAGGTTGCCAAAGCTTCTTTTTCAATATCTTCAGCGATAATTACCAAAGGACGACCAGCACGAGCTACTTGCTCTAACACTGGTACAAGGTCTTGTACCAAAGCGATTTTCTTATCGGTCAGCAGTATGAAAGGCTCATCAAAAACTGCTTCCATCCGCTCAGGGTCAGTAGCGAAATAAGGAGAGATGTAGCCTTTATCAAAGCGCATCCCTTCTGTGATTTCCAACTCGGTAAACATAGATTTCCCTTCTTCTAGGGAAATTACGCCTTCCTTGCCTACCTTGTCCATTGCTTGGGCAATCATCTGACCGACTTCTTCGTCATTACCAGCCGAGATTGCACCAACTTGGGCAATAGCTTTGGAATCTTCCACTGGACGGGCGTGTTCTTTGATTTTGTCTACCAAGAAGCTAGTAGCTTTGTCAATCCCGCGCTTCAGTGAAATCGCGTTAGCACCAGCTGCAACGTTCCGCAAGCCTTCTTTGACGATCGCATGAGCTAAAACGGTAGCAGTTGTGGTACCATCGCCCGCAGCATCGTTGGTTTTAGAAGCAGCCTGACGAATCAAAGCTACGCCAGTGTTTTCGATGTGGTCTTCTAATTCGATTTCTTTAGCGATTGTTACACCGTCATTAACAATTTGCGGTGCGCCAAATTTCTTTTCTAGGACTACGTTACGACCTTTGGGGCCAAGGGTAACAGCTACAGCCTCAGCCAGGATGTCAATACCTCGTTCTAAGGCGCGACGGGCGTTTTCGTTGTAGATAATGCGCTTTGCCATAATTGTTTTAGTTGTCCTTTGTCATTTGTCTTTTGTTCTACCCTTCGGGAAGCCGCCCGAGGGCGTCTACGTCATTTGTCATTTGTCCTTTGTCATTGGCTAATGACTAATGACCAATGACTAATGACCACTAAATAACGACTGCTAAAATATCTTTTTCAGAAAGCAGTACATATTCTTCGGTGCCGAGCTTGATGTCAGTGCCAGCGTACTTGGAGTACAACACTTTATCGCCGACTTTAATTTCCAATTCCTGACGGCTACCGTCTTCGTTACGCTTGCCAGGACCAAGGGCAACTACTTCCCCTACCTGGGGCTTTTCCTTGGCGGTATCGGGCAAATACAGACCACCTGCGGTCTTTTCCTCTGAGGCGTTCACTTTTACGAAAACGCGATCGCTCAAAGGTTTAACTGTAGAAACGCTTAAAGATAAGGCTGCCATAATTATTTTCTCCAGAGATTAGCACTCTCAACCCCTGAGTGCTAATCTACCTAAAATTGGCATCCAATGGCAAGAATTCATTGAGTACGGGTTCCCGAACTAGAAGCTCGTTGATGTACTTAAGTATTAATGCCTAATTATTTATATCCTTCGGGTTCTGCTCTGTAAGTTACGTATATTTTTATATGGTCATAGGGAGTCGGGAGTCGGGAGTCGGGAGTAGTGAAGAGTTTTCCCAATGCCCAATGCTTATATTTGAGAGACTCTGCTCAGTACAAGTTGCCCAATGCCCCATTCTCTTCTCAGTCAACTTTTTTTGCAAAACTTGGAAATTGTTATAGAACTGTAATCAGGGAGCTGCTCGATAAGTAACAATACAGTGATCCAGTCAAGCCATCAAATCCCCAAAGCCACTAAATCTCTAGTAGAATATAAAGCCCTGAGTAATTGTGTAGAAAGTTTCGGACTTGCAAAGATTCAGCGACACATTTTTGTTTGCGCTGACCAGACAATTGCTAATTGCTGCTCAAAACGAGCTAGTCTGGAATCCTGGGAATACTTAAAAGAGCGACTTAAAGAGTTAAAACTTGATGAGTCGCAACAGAATTATTCCTTATGCGTCTACAGAACTAAAGCCAACTGCTTGCGCGTTTGTTGTTCTAGACCCATAATGGTGGTTTACCTTGATGGTGCCTGGTATCGCCAAGCAAACCTAGAAGTTATTGAGCGGATCATCCAAGAACACTTAATAGGCAATAAGGTGGTAAAAGAATATGCGTTTTTCAACCATCCTTTGCCAGAAACTTCCCTAGTTTCTTGTGAACACCTCATAGAGGCTTAACAACCGAAGGATATGGAACAGCAGTAAGCTTTAAGAAAGTGCGGGTTGGTTTTGAGGTAGGGTCATCTTTAAGCCAATACTTACTTGTGAGTCAGAAGGATTATTATTTAATCAGTGTTTTTTCGCCCGCCACTTTCAATGCGATATATAATAGCGCATTATAGATACTACTGCTATACGTATCCTTGCTGGACTTTTGCTATCGAGCTATTAGTCTCTTGAAAATGCTCGGCATTTTTGAGACTTCGAGACAGCAAAGGCAAGTTAAGTAGGAAAAAAGACAACATCTCGAAATAACCCACCATAGAGGATAAATATTCAAGACTTTGATGGACCGAAGCGCGACAAGTGCCACTGCTATGAAAGAGCCCAGCATGAAAGATCACAAACGACTTCTATTGATTGATGATGACCCTAACCTCATCTTGCTGGTGAAGGATTACTTAGAATTCCGGGGATACGAAGTCATCACCGCCGAGAATGGACGTGAAGCTCTGGAAATTTTAGAGCAAGATGTTCCAGACATGATTATCTGCGACGTGATGATGCCGGAAATGGACGGATATACTTTTGTGGAACAAGTCCGGCAAAACGAACGCACCAGTTGGATTCCGGTTCTTTTCCTTTCAGCTAAGGGACAAAGCGCAGACCGAGTTAAGGGTCTGAATAAAGGTGCTGATGTTTATATGGTCAAGCCCTTTGAACCAGAAGAACTCGTAGCCCAAGTTGAATCCTCGCTGAAACAAACTATCCGTTGGAAAGAACACCAAGCAAAAGGAGGCGAAAATGGTTCCCGCATCCAGGTTCCCTTCGATGTGCAATTAACCCCAACAGAACTGAAAGTAGTCCAGTTTGTCGCTAGGGGTTTAGCTAACCGGGAAATTGCTGAAGAACTAAATGTTAGTCAGCGCACGGTTGAAAGCCATGTGTCCAATATGTTGGGCAAAACCAATCTCCATAACCGCACTGAACTAGCGCGGTGGGCGATTGAAAATCAAATGGCCTAAAATCAGTAACGAGTGCTGAGTGCTGAGTGCTGGGTGTTTTTGACTCAGCACTCATAACTCAGGACTGAGAACTCAATTTACCAACCATCTTCTTCAGGGCTGGATTGGTGCAAAACTTCTAAATCCAGTTCATCTAGGTAAGTTAGGGCACTTTCAATCTGAGAAACAGTACCTCGCAGTTCCAGATCGAAGCAGCTATATTGTGGCACGTTTGCGCTTACCTGAGCATCAGCAATAATCACTGTGATCCCATAGTGAGAAACCAGTCGTGAAATGACTGGTTCCTCATGCAAGTCTTTAGGAATACGAACCTGGATGCGAGTTTGGGTGCGTCTATTATCTAAAATATCTGTATTAGATTTTACTTCTTTATTTGGAATTGCCATTCTAGCTTCCTACTCGACTTCTGGGATGAGGGTTTTGATTTGCATGATTTCTTTTAACACTAGCGTCACTTATCCCACGTAGGCAAGCAAGAAAGTATTTACCTTTGCAAACCATTAATCTAGATACAGTAAATGTAACCAATTGCTCATAATTCGGTAATTATGAGGTTAATTGTTATCCTATAGTGGTTTTCGAGCAGATTGAATATAGCATTTTGTAGGGTTACAACAATTGTTGTAACCCTAATTTATTTGTGTATAAAAAATATTATTGCAGGGAGGTGTCCTAAGTATTATATGTTACTTTTTCAGAGTTTTAGGGAACTCTATTACTAGAAATTACGAGCCATAATTCAATTAGCTTGTAGCTATCTGCTAAAAAGGTAAGTAAAGTAGTTTTTAAAACACATTTATATAAATTTCTTAGTAAACAATTTCCTTTGGAGGAAGTTTACTTAAGAGAACTATACCAATAAACCAGTTTCCCTAAAAATTTACTTTTATCCCGTACCTTGCATCTATATGACTTCACAATCTTCTCGTTCTGGCAAAATTCTGGTAGTTGATGACTCTCCTGATAACGTGTTTTTGATCAAAACTATTTTGGAGGAAGAAGGTTACACGATTAGCACAGCAGAAAATGGTATTTCGGCTTTAGCAGAATTGAAAGCTTCTCCTTGTGACTTGGTTCTGCTGGATCTGATGATGCCAGATATGGATGGGTACGAAGTGACTAAGCACATTCGTGGAGAGATGAAATTGTCACAATATATCCCCATCCTGCTGATTACTGCCCACGATGCACCCAACGTTGCTCACGGATTAGACTTGGGTGCTGATGATTTTATCCGCAAACCTGTAACTGTAGATGAATTGCTGGCACGAGTGCGATCGCTCCTACGTTTGAAGCATAGTATGGATGAACGTGATGAAATTGCCCGCCAGCGAGAAGATTTTGTCTCTCGTCTCACCCACGATTTACGCACTCCCTTAGTGGCGGCCGATCGCATGTTGATGCTATTTCAGCAAGGTGCATTGGGAACATTATCACCACAAATGCAGGAAGTAATCACCATTATGGCCCGTAGTAATATCAACCTGCTTACTATGGTCAATACCTTATTGGAAGTTTATCGCTTTGAAGCAGGTCGCAAAAGTTTGGCATTTCAACCAGTTAATTTGGGACGTTTGCTAGAAGAGGTGACTGGAGAATTAGCACCACTAGCTCAAGCTAAAACACTGTCGCTAAATTTGGATTTTACTGAAGAGTCAAATACAGTTATGGGCGATCGCTTAGAATTGCATCGTTTATTTACAAACCTGATCGGCAATGCGATCAAATTTACCGACTCTGGGTCTGTGACTATTCGTTTTACTTCTCAACGCCAGTTAGACAAAAGTAGTCAATCTCAGTTATTTGGAAAATCCAATCCCGTTGAATATATTAGCATTGCGATCGCGGATACTGGCCCAGGTATTCCCACCGAAGAACAGGCGACCATATTTGAACGATTTCGTCAAGGTAGTCACAAGAGTTCTGGTAGTGGCTTAGGACTCTACCTTGCTCGTCGAATTGTCGAGGCACATCAAGGCATTATTTTGCTGAATTCTGAATTGGGGAAAGGTAGTGTATTTATTGTCCTTTTACCCGCTACAACATGAGAAAATTAGCAATTATAATTTATGAATTACGGGGTATTTTATCCTGATATTTCATAAATTATAACTTTGCTAATATTTTCCAAGAATTTCAAGTAGATATTCTAATTAGAAAGTCAAACGCTAAAAAATGACGAATTAAATATGCTGAGATAGCAACGCCACATTAAAACATAGTTTTTTAGGATACTAAACAATGATTACCACTGAATTATCTAAGATTGGGGAGATTATCCAGAATCAGCGAGATTTTTTTGAAACTGGCAAAACTAAAGATGTTACTTTTCGCATTGAAAAACTTAAAAATCTCAAGCAAGCCATAATTGAGCATGAACAAGCAATAGTCGAGGCATTAAAAGCGGATTTACATAAACCAGAATTAGAGGCTTACCTTACAGAAATAGGTGTCATTAAAGAAATCGATTACGCTATAAAACATCTTCAAAAATGGACTAAGCCCAAAAAAGCACCCGTTTCCTTTGATTTTTTTTCCTACTCAGCAAAAATTTATCCAGAACCTTTAGGGGTTGTTTTAATCATTGGCCCTTGGAACTATCCATTTCAGTTAATTATCTCACCGTTAGTAGGTGCGATCGCAGCCGGGAATTGTGCAATTATCAAGCCTTCAGAAATTGCTTCTCATACCTCTGGTGTCATTGCTAAGATTATTGCCAAACATTTCGACCCAGCTTATATTGCAGTCGTAGAAGGAGATGTGGAAGCAAGCCAAAAACTACTTGCAGAAAAGTTCGATCATATCTTTTTTACGGGTGGCACAGCTATCGGCAAAATTATCATGGCAGCAGCAGCCAAATATCTCACACCAGTGACTTTAGAATTGGGTGGTAAAAGTCCTTGTATAGTAGATACTAATATTAATCTTGAACACACTGTCAGACGAATCACTTGGGGAAAATTTATTAATGCTGGACAAACTTGTATCGCCCCTGACTATCTTTTAGTTAATAAAAAAATCAAAAAAGATTTAATAGATGGGCTGAAAAAATGCCTAAAAGAGTTTTATGGTGATAATCCTATAAGTAGTCCTGATTATGCCAGAATTATCAGTCAAAAACACTTTGATAGATTGATAAATTTTCTCAAAGACGGTGAAGTTATCATCGGTGGAGAAAATCAATCTTCAGAGCGTTACATCGCTCCCACAGTGATTGATAATGTCTCTTCGGAAGATTCTGTAATGCAGGAAGAGATTTTTGGGCCAATTTTACCAATTATTGAATATACTGACGTTGCCGAAGCGATCGCATTGATTAACTCTAGACCTAAACCTCTGGCGTTATACTTATTTTCTCAAAACAAAAACCTGCAAAAGCGAGTTTTGCAGGAAACTTCATCTGGTGGGGTTTGCATTAATGACACAGTGATGCAGGTTGGTGTCTCGTCTTTACCATTTGGTGGGGTCGGAGATAGCGGTATTGGCAACTATCACGGCAAAGCTAGTTTTGACACTTTTTCCCATAACAAAAGTGTATTGCAAAACTCTTTCTGGCTCGATTTAAAATGGCGATACGCTCCTTATGAGGGCAAATTGCCACTCATCAAGAAACTTTTGGGTTAACAAAATTAGGAGTTAAGGATAAAAATCCCCAACTCCTAATTATGCCAATTTTAGATTTTGAATTTTGGATTAAAGAAGAAATTTAAAATCTAAAATCCAAAAGCGTTGCTGTAACGCTCCTCAGCCCAAGGTTCACCACGGCGATGGTAGCCATTACGCTCCCAAAAACCAAGTTCTTCACCAGCTAAAAACTCTAAACCATTAATCCACTTAGCACTTTTCCAAGCATAGAGGTGGGGAACAACTAGCCGCATTGGGCCACCGTGTTCAGATGGAAGGTCTTCACCAAAGACTTTAAAGGCAAAGAAGTTTTCTTCTCTGATGAAATCTTCTACAGAAATATTGGTAGTGTAGCCGCCGTAGCAGTGTTCCATAATGTGGGCTACTTTCGGATCTAGCTCAATCAGCTCCATGAAATCTGTAACTTTAATGCCAGTCCATTTGACATCAAGCTTAGACCAGCGCGTTACACAGTGAAAGTCTGCCGTGAATTCGTGTTGAGGTAGCGCCATAAAGTCTGACCAACTAAAGGTAGCAGATTTTGCCAAACCCCAAACTCGAAACTCCCATTCCTCAATGCTGATTTGAGGAGTTGCGCCGTAAGTTAGTACGGGGAAACCTTTAGCTAAGTGTTGACCAGGAGGAACACGTTCCCCTTCTTCTTTCCCTGGTTTGTGAAAAAATTTTCCTAGCATAGTTGGAGAAAAATAAGTTTTCTCAAGGTGTTTACAAGCTTTTTTGCTGAATTGCCAACACTACCAGATGTTTTACTTTTATATGATTTGATTATTACTCATCAGTGATAGGTAATGGGTAATGGATGTTCCCAATTACTCACTACCAATTTTTATCGAGCTAATGAGCTTGTATAGAGTATATATGATTCAAAATGCAATCAGGAAAGCTAATAAAAAGCCTTGATCCAGTAGTAAGAAGATTGGTGCTGTTTATGCTTTGCCTGACTGGGAAATTATGATTCTTCTTCCTCTTCTTCAGCCGTTGGATACACAAATGTAGAACGTCCAGTCAAAATTGACTTACCCAGAGAGAGGGCTTTCTGAGCTTCGACGACGGCTTTGTGCCTCCAGGTAGCTCGACGTTTATCTCGTTTTGATTTGGAAGTTTTCTTCTTAGGAACAGCCATGTCAGCAGATATCGTGATTCTTGACAACCTTCTTATTCTAGGCCATCCACTGACGCGAAGAACAACAGCTAAGTTGAATTGATAAGTTGAGATTGAAGTAGGACACAGAAACAGAGGGAATTATTTAAGTATTCTACTCTTTACGTCTCCGTGTCTAGCTCAACGAATAAGCAGGAAAAAGGGGGCAGGGAGCGGGAATGACCCCTTCTATTCCTACCGTGAAGCGGAGCAGAACATGGTTCTGAGTCCCAACTTATAAGAAGTGGGAACTCAAACCCTACGGGAAGGCGGCGCAACAGTTGGGGTTGAATCTCCATCTGAACTGTCCCCCCTGCTCGCCGCTCCCTGCTCCCTTGCCTCTTTCTTCTTCAATCCTTCATTTTTTGCTTGATACACCGTTAGCTGCTGTAGAGCTATTGTCAAAGAAAAGTAGCGATCGCGCAGTTTTGAAGTAAGTAGCCCAGTTTTGGGCATCGGGACGCGATCGCCATTGGGGACGACTCACATCTAATGCCAGAACTGGGGCGATCGCTCCAAAATTTTGTACGGATACAATGATTGAAACATCTGTCACCAAGATATCTTGGTCGAAGCTCCTTTGGGCGGCTGCTCTAGCGGCCGCTTCCGCCCTCCGTAGAACGGTTTCATAGTTTTCTTCCGGCAGGCGGTCAATAGCTAGATCGACTCTAGCGGTGTAAGCTCGCACAACCTGGGGTGCGATCGCTTCCGTCAAAAACCACGCAGGAACAGTGGATATGAGCAAAATTAATAAAGGAACTATCCGGATTCTTCTGGCAATTTGGCTAATAACTGAAAAGGGAGTGATCGATGATGGTAGGTGAGCAGCAATCTTGCTCATGACCTTCTATCTCCTTAGTGATGATCTGTTATTGAAATTAGGTAAAAGGTATTTTCCGACTGAGTAACGTAATAAAAACTACATTCTAACTTAAGATTCGATGAGAATCACCTAGACTATAAGACATAGGTTAGCTTTGTTTTTTTGGCAAAGCCAACCGCAATTTTAAGACCAGCAAACAATAACTGACAAAGAGCGGGATGGCAAATTACTGGGCGATCGCGATTGGCATCAATCACTATCAGTTATTTCAACCTTTAAGTTGTGCCCAAGCCGATGCTGAGGCACTAGAGGATTTTTTGGTGACAGAGGCAGGCTTTCTCCCCAAACATTGCCTGCTAATGACGGATACTTCGCCGCCAATTGGAGATCGATCAACTTATCCAACTAAAGAGAATATTCTCTTGCTGCTTGAGGATTTGGCAGCCACAAGTTGGCAACCGGAAGACTATCTGTGGTTATTCTTTAGCGGTTATGGAGTCAATTACAAGGGCAAAGATTACTTAATGCCAGCAGAGGGCAACCCCGAACTCGTGCAAGAGACTGGCATCGAATTGCGATCGCTAATGCAAAGTCTCCAATTTGCTGACTTGAATGTATTGCTACTACTCGATATCAACCGTGCTTTTGGCACTCAAGCGGATGCTCCCGTTGGTGAAGAAACAATAGAACTAGCCCAAGAACTACAACTAGCGACAATTCTTTCTTGTCAACCAGAACAATTTTCTCACGAAAGTAGCGAATTAGGTCACGGATTCTTTACAGCAGCTTTATTAGAAGCTTTGCGTTCTGGTAATGGCAGTAACCTGTCAGATTTAGAAAGTTACCTAAGTCTGCTCATGCCAAAATTATGTCACCACCACTGGCGGCCTGTCCAAAACCCTGCAACTATCATCCCATCAAGGGCGCAGATAATCTTGCCAGAATTGGCAATAGAAAATGGCTTTGAAGCAAATCCGGTGATTTATCCTGAAGAATCTTTTGCTGTTGCTCTTGCAGCCCCTCCCCTTGACAATTACCCCAGAACTTCAGCAGAACGGGGCAGATGGGGAGAAGCTACTATGAACTCCTCACAGCAGGTGAAGGCTTATAAGGTTGAGAAGCCTAAAGCTCAACCAGTCCAGGAGTCAGCTACTGGCTTAGTTTCCCAGCCAATGGCGGAAACTTCTTTAGGAGCAAATCCCAAAGGAAGATTTATCCCCAATTCCTCCAAAGGTTACGTCTCTCGATTGCCATCAAATCAGCCAAGTCTCCCTTTTTGGAAACAGTTTATCTTGTGGGGCGGAGGCAGCTTGCTAGTAGCAGGTTTAATTGCTGTAGTTTTTCTTCGCAATCAAGAAACTTTTAGAATTAACCAAATATCAACTGCATCGCCAAATGCTACTGCTAGCGATCGCCAGGTGATTGAGAATTTACCAAGCGATGTCTCCGACGGGCTACGCCTACGCACTTCAGTAGTTAGACTTAACAACCAATCTAGCGCCCAAATCATCTCTAGTTCCGAGTCGAAAAAGCGGAATCAAGCAGTATTAGACTTGGCGAAAATGTCGCTCAGACAAACTCAGGCTAGCGATTTGAGTATGGCGATCGCCACAGCCCGGAAAATTAAACCTGGTAAACCACTGTACGAACAAGCTCAGGAAAATATTAAGATTTGGAGCCGAATGATTTTAGATTTAGCAGAGGGTCGTGCTAAACAAAGACAGTATGCTAGCGCTATTGCCGCCGCTCGATTAATTACCAAAGATGAAGCTCCCTATGCCAAAGCACAAGCAGCAATTAACCTGTGGCGGCTAGAGGGAAAGCAGTATGTGAGTAACAAAACTCTTTTAGATGCAGCTAATGCCTTAATTAAGTCTGGACAGGCATCTACCTACAATCGGGCGATCGAAGTTGCCAAGAAAGTACCAGCAGGTCAACCAGGCTTTGATAGTGCCCAAAAGTCGATCAATAAATGGAGTGAGAAAATTTTAGACCTGTCCAAGCGTCGCGCTGCCGAAGGAGATCGTAGTGCCGCAATTGCAACTGCTACGTTAGTGCCAGAGGAGACAGGCGCTTACGAAGATGCTCAAGATGCCATTCAAAAATGGCAAAAGAAATAGTAAAAAAATAATAAAAAATGGTTAGGAGTTAGGAGTTAGGAGTTATATTATTGATCCCCGACATGTTACTCCTGACTCCTAACTTTTCACTCAGCGGTCATATCTCAGTATTAGCAGTACTGCGATACATCTTCGCCACAGTCGTCGGCTAGATAGCACAACGCTCGGAAACGCAAACCGACCACTTCTTCATATAAGGGGTTGAGCTTGCACATGGGTGGAATGTGAAACAAAGTTTTCCCAAATACTTTGACATCGCGCTCAAAGGGACATTGAGATGGGATTAGTTTGCACAAACGATGAGCTAATTGGCGATCGCGGATTTGAATGTTTTCTACTCGTTGCCGTAGGGGTTGGAGAATATCCCAGTAAGGCTTGGAAGGAGAATGGTTAAGCTGGCTTACTTTATGGTCAGTAGTCTCTGCTTGATTGATTGATACCCAGCTCGCCAGAAAAATCTTTTTCGTGGTATTGTCGAATACCTTCATGGTTAATCCTCTGTGTTATTGAGGTTATTCACCTTTTTGATGAATATATACAACGTGGCAACGAACTTTCCCGGAAAAATCGCGTTCTGACTGCGATATAATGTAATACCTGATTAGCCACTTAAGTCAGAACCTAATTTATTACTACGTCAAGTTAATCGCAAATTTTTGGGGATCGGTAGTGTAATATTACGATCTTGTTCATAACTTGACATAGTTTAGATTTTAGTAAAGACATCCGTCATTGGATAGGTTTTAGTGTAACATTTACAGAACTTAATATAAGGTCTTTCTAAAAGAATTTTTGCTAAGTATAAACATCAGTAATACCCTAGAAGGCATTTTTCCTTTCCGTGTTCCCACTTTCTCACGTAAGTGTGTCTTGTTCATCGCAAGCTGAATACCGTAAAAGTAGTGATTTTTGAGCGATTAGAATCGATTGCATTTCACAAAACTTACGTTGGCAGTGGCAATTTGAGAATCATATAGTCTGACGCATTAAAATCAGATGAACTTGCTTATGGGTGTTTTTGTACTCTACAGCGCAATCCATCCTGGCAGTACGCTGTACGCACGCCTTCAGTGACAGCAACTAACTATAGGCAAGCTCTATACCCATGAGAAAAGAAAGCGCAAAGACGTTCAGAAGAATTCTGTGTCTTTGCGCCAATCTAAGTTTGAGCGGTGAAAGCCACTGCTCAAACTTCTCTCTGTATGAAATTTTTACCTTAAATTCCCTATGATGCTACTTGAGCAGCAGTCCGAGTCCGTCGTCTTCTACCATCGGCAACTTTTACAGGTGGCTCATCAGGGATTTGCATCAATAAAGTCACAGATGGCTGACATTGCAATTCTCGACGGATAGAACGTTGCAATTCTCGTTCTAAAGTTCCTTGCAATCCGCCCCAGTCTATATCTGCTGCTTCACCGCCAGGAGCAAATTCTGTCCAGCGCACAGTGAGGATTTCTTCAATGCGTTGTTTTACCCAGGTTTGTAGCAGCGATCGCTCTACAGTTGTAACTACACCCCGGAGGTGAGTTTCTGGTTTCGCCAACAGTTTACCATTCCAATCAATTGCAGCTGCGATCGTGATAATGCCTTCTGAAGCCATGCGTTGCCGTTCTTGCAGCACTTTGGCGCTTACCATACCCGAACTGGTAGTATCCACTAATTCAATACCAGATGGCACTTTACCAGCAACGCGAATAGCATCTTCAGTCAGTTCGACAATATCACCATTCTGAATAATGATCATGTTTTCTGCGGGAATACCCATACTCTGAGCCGTTTCTGCGTGCTTCACTAGCATCCGATGTTCGCCGTGAAATGGCACAAAGAACTTGGGTCGAGTTAAGGCAATCATCAGCTTTTGCTCTTCCTGACAGCCGTGACCGGAGACGTGAATCCCTTTATCCCGTCCATAGACCACTTTTGCACCCTGAATCATTAATTTATCAATGGTGTTAACTACAGCGATCGTATTTCCGGGAATGGGGTTAGCAGAGAATACTACTGTATCTCCTTGGCGGATTTTAATATGAGGATGTTCTTTATTAGCAATGCGAGTCATTGCTGCCATCGACTCACCCTGAGAACCTGTAGTTAAAATTAGTACTCTTTCATCAGGCAGATTTCGGACTGCGTGTAATGGTTGCAGCAGATTATCTTCACACTTGATGTAACCTAGATTACGGGCATGAGCAATCAAATTCAGCATGGAACGCCCCACAATCGTCACCACGCGATTTTGCTTCTTGGCGATATCCAAAATCATATTGATGCGATGCACGCTAGAAGCAAAGGTTGTGACAAATAATCGCCCAGTGGCTTGACTAAATACTCTCTCCAGGTTTGGATAAACCGAACGTTCTGAAGGTGTAAATCCTGGTATCTCAGCGTTAGTGGAATCACTTAGCAGACAAAGAACGCCTTTTTCACCATGTTCTGCTAATCGTTGCAAATCAAACTTCTCACCATCTACTGGGGTATGGTCAATCTTGAAATCCCCTGTGTGAATGACTACACCAAGGGGAGTATGAATGGCAACAGTGAAACTATCAGCGATGGAGTGGGTGTTACGGATATATTCCACTAAAAAGTTTTTGCCAATCCGCACTACATCACGTGGTAAAACTGTTCTGATTTCGGTGCGATCGCGGACTCCTGCTTCTTCCAATTTACCCTCTAGCATCGCCATTGCTAGCCTAGGCCCATAAATCACGGGGATATCAAACTGCTTGAGATGGAAAGCAATCCCACCGATATGGTCTTCATGACCGTGAGTAACGATCATCCCCTTAATTTTGTGGCGATTTTCCCGCAGATAGGTCGTATCTGGTAAAACAATATTTACTCCATGCATCGCCTCTGTGGGGAAAGCCAATCCTGCATCTAACAGGATGATTTCATCGTCATACTCAAAAAGACAGGTATTTTTCCCAATTTCGTGCAAACCGCCCAAAGGAATAATTTTCAAGGCGGAATTATTAGCTTCGTTTTTAGCCATTTTCTCCTTAGATTGTTACTTGTAGTTAATTAAGTTGATAGTTAACTTTCCATGTATTTAAGACAACATCATCTGTTTCTTAAGTCAGTCTGAAAGCAATCAAGTTTTAATTGAAATTTTCAATTTTTTATTCAATAAAATCGACTGTACACTTAAGGATTCATAGTATATCTATCAGTCCTAGCACAGGTTTTTAAATTGCAACTTATGAACAATTATGGTCATTGTTTATATCTATCTTTAGAAAGCAGCAGACTACCAACGTTTAACTAGATGGTGGCTAGATTAAACTAAGTTCTTTCAGAACCGCTTCTAACTTTTGACTTACTTCTAAATCAGCTTCACATAGCGGTGGACGAGTTGAACCAACCTCCCAACCTTGGAGTTTCAGCGCTTTTTTCACTGGAATGGGATTTGAAGTGAGAAATAAAGCTTTAAACAACGGGAAGAGTTGGAGATGAATGTCGCTTGCTACCTCAATTTTTCCCGCACTAAAAGCTTGGATCATCTGCTGTAGTTGGTTTCCTACCAGATGAGAAGCCACACTTACCACACCCTTTGCCCCGATCGCTAACAAGGGCAAAGTCATGTAATCATCACCAGAATAGATGTGGAATTCTTTTGGTGTCAAGCGACGGATTTCGCTTGCCTGGTCTATGCTACCAGTGGATTCTTTAATCCCGACAATATTGCTAACCTCAGCTAACCGGGCAACTGTTTCTGGCTGAAGGTTTTGTCCGGTACGACCTGGGACATTGTATAACAACAATGGTAAGTCGGGACAGGCTTGTGCTATTGCCTGAAAGTGCGCTTCCAATCCCGCTTGCGGCGGTTTGTTGTAATAAGGAACAACTTGTAAGGAACCATGTACTCCTATCTTAGACGCTTTTTGGGTGGCAGCGATCGCTTCTTTGGTGGAATTTGAACCACAACCTGCGATCACCTTGGCTTTTCCTGCCACGGACTGCAATACCTCGACAAACAACTGGTATTCTTCATCCCAACTCAAGGTAGGGGATTCTCCTGTTGTGCCGCACATCACCAATGTATCTGTACCGTTGTTAGCTAGATGCACTGCCAGTTCTGCCGCTACACCATAATCTACACTACCGTCTGCTTTAAACGGTGTAATCATAGCGGTTAAAACATTACCAAAATCTCCCACCCTGTTTTCACTCCTGATTGCCCATGTTTTTGTATCTTGGTGGTTTCCTATTGTAATAACCTATCTGCAAATTGCTTTCAAGTGTCATTTGTCATTTGTCCTTTGTCACTTACCAATGACCAATGACTAATGACTAATAGCTAATGGTTTGAGTAGATTTTTTTCTACCAGTAACTCGGCGATTTGTATTGCATTCAATGCTGCGCCTTTGCGGATTTGATCGCCGCACAACCATAATTCCAAGCCACAAGGATGAGAAATGTCCTGACGGATTCTTCCCACTAAAACTTCATCTCTACCTGTTGCTTCAATTGGCATCGGAAAATGATTAGTTTCCCAATCTTCTACCAATTTCACTCCAGGGGAGGAATTTAAAATTTCTCTGGCTTCCTCGGCACTAAAGGGAGTCTCAAATTCTAAATTAATGGCTTCTGAATGGGCGCGGAGTACGGGAACTCGTATACAGGTCGCAGTGATTCTGATTTGCTGCGTGCCAAATATTTTTTGGGTTTCGTTGACCATTTTCATCTCTTCCTCACAATAACCCAAATCATTTAATGGTGAGTTGTGGGGAAATAAATTAAATGCCAATGGGTAAGGCAATACCTCAGCTACTGGCGGCTGTCCTTGTAGTATAGCGCTTGTTTGGGCTTTGACTTCTGCCATTGCCCTAGCCCCTGCGCCACTAGCAGATTGGTAGGTTGAAGCCACGATACGTTGCACTGGTTTAACTTTATGCAATGGCCATACTGCCACAGTCATCAAAATCGTTGTGCAGTTGGGGTTAGCAATAATGCCTTGATGATTGGCTGCGGCTTGTGGATTAACTTCTGGCACTATTAAGGGAACTTCTGGGTTCATCCGAAAGGCACTGGAGTTGTCAATTACCACTGCACCCTTTGCCACGGCAACTTCTGCCCAAGCCTTAGATGTGGAACCACCCGCACTAGCTAGTACTATATCGACATTTTCAAAGGCGCGATCGCTCACTGGCTCTACTGGGATATTTTCCCCTTTAAACCGTAGCGATCGCCCAGCACTGCGCTCTGATGCCAATAATTTCAAGTCAGCAATCGGAAAATTACGGCTTTCTAATAATTCCAGCAACTCTGTGCCAACTGCACCAGTAGCTCCCAAAATAGCTAAACGATAGGATTTCGACAAACTTGCTTCCTCCTTTAAAAGACTTATCTGCAATTTTTTGGAACAATTGACAATTTATTTATATTTAAATAGCGAGCGCAGTCTTGAAATTAATTTTGAATAGATTGAGATTTTCTCTAATTTAGTCTATCTTTAATAGATTTAATAAATTTATTTACTTGGGTTATTTAATAAGTTAAATGATGTTGCATTTTATAACAACTCGCCATCCAACTTTCAATTCATTTATCTAAACTATATTATAGTATTGTACAACAAAGCGCCATCTAGCAGAAAAATACATACACATACATATATCTGCACTTAGACATTTGACCTGTAAGGTAAATAAACGTCTTGGCTGTAAAGTGAGTTGCCAGCCCGATGAATGTACTATGATGCAAATGGTATAAAATTCGCAACCTCTAAAATCGAGCTATGCGGCTAGGCAGCCTGTTTAATCCCGTACCAAAATATAGCTAGACTCAATGCTATAACTTTGAAGTAATAAACTACTGGCTGAAAATCAGAATATCACGGTCTTAGTCCACCGAATAATGAATTCTTGACTTTCCAGTGCTAAATTCAGACTAACTGAAAATTACGGACTGGGGAATAGGGATAAAAATCTTCCCAATCCGCAATGATTCAGCACTTATTACAAATATTAGGCAAGAAACCCCAGACGTTCTTAGCCCTGGGAGTGTCAATAATTGTTATGACGGTAAATTGTCAAGTCCTTGGCCATTGGCAGTAAACTGGATCTCTGTGCCAGGACACACAATCCATCCTTGGATGTCATAAAGCTTTGTGACAAACTCCCCCTCCTCCCTAAGAGACATCAAGCCATAAACGCGAAAAATTATTGCGTCTTGTGTGTACTCGGAGATTAAAATACCAGAAAACTAGAGACGAAGCATGAAAGTTACCCAGGAAAAACTTCCCGCCAGCCAAATTGGCCTGGAAATAGAGATTACGCCGGAAATTACCAAGCAAACTTACGAACAGGTCATTAAAAACTTAGCGAGTACTGCCAATATTCCTGGGTTTCGTAAAGGCAAGGTACCTCGGCCGATATTACTACAAAGGCTGGGTACAACTCGTATCAAGGCAGCAGCGCTGGAAGAACTAATTCAAGACGGCATTGAGCAAGCAGTTAAACAAGAAGCTATCCCGGCAATCGGTCAGCCGCAATTGCGCTCCTCCTTTGAGGATTTGATTAATAATTATGAACCTGGAAAACCTCTGACGATTTCGGCCGCTGTCGATGTAGAACCAGAAGTAAATCTTGTGCAGTACACTGATTTGCTTTTCCAAGCCGAAGAAGTCAAGTACGATCCAGAACGAGTGGATAGTACCCTTGAGAAGGAACGTCAAGAATTAGCGACATTAATTCCCGTGGAAGGACGTTCGGCCCAAATCGGTGATATTGCCGTAGTCGATTTTAAAGGCTCATTTGCCAAAGCCGAGGGCGAAGACGAAACAGCCGAACTAGAACCTATTCCGGGAGCCGAAGCAACTGATTTTCAAGTTGAGTTGCAGGAAGATAAGTTTATCCCAGGCTTTATATCGGGAATAGTCGGGATGAATCCTGAAGAAACTAGAGAAATTGCGGCTCAGTTCCCAGATCCCTATGCTAATGAGGATTTAGCTGGAAAAGCAGCAACTTTCACCGTGACGCTCAAAGAACTGAAGGAAAAGGAACTACCAGAAATAAATGACGATTTCGCCCAGGAAATCAGTGATTTTGAAACTTTAGAGGAGTTACGCGCTTCTTTGGTAGAGCGATATCAAAAAGAGGCAGATGACAAAACAAAAACAAATAAGCAGGAAGCCTTGTTAACGGAACTGCTTAAGCACGTAGAAGTTGACTTACCACTAACCTTGGTTGAGCAAGAAGTGGATGCAATGCTAACGCAAACAGCAATGCGCCTGTCTCAGCAGGGATTAGATGTGAGGAAATTGTTTACTCAAGATATTATTCCTCAATTGCGGGAGCGATCGCGTACTGAGGCCATCGAACGCATCAAACGTTCTTTGTCCTTGCGGGAAGTCGGTAAACGCGAATCTATTGAGGTAACACCAGAAGAAATCGCAGCCAGAGTCAAAGAACTTTTGGAACAGTACCCAGAAGAAAAAGAGGTTGATGAAGATAGACTGCGCTCAATCGTGGAAAACGAACTATTAACCGAAAAAACCATCGATTGGCTCTTAGAACATTCCTCAGTTGAACTTGTACCCGAAGGCTCCTTGAGTCCCTCTGAGGAAACGGAAGCCGCAGAATCAGATGCTGATGCTGATGTATCTCAAACAGAGGAAGGAAACAGCGAACCTTCTACAACAGAAGTCACAGAAGGATAATAAAAAATCCCAAAGCCATAAGTTCACCAGTCCTGAGTTAAAGTACTGGTGAAATGGGTAAGGTAAGAGAGATAAGGAAGCGGGGGAGCAGGGAGCAGGGAGCAGGGGGAGAAGAACTATGAATTATTGCCCAACGCCCAATTCCCAACGCCCAATTCCCAATTCCCACTGAGATAAAGTCAAAATAATTTAAAGAATTAATGAATTTTTGGCAAATTGTGACACATGTTATGGACTGAGCTTGATACTGTGTTACACGAGAGGAAGTTATATGAGGCATAATGGTTAACACGTAGCTATAAAAATTCCATTCGTCGAAAAGGCAGCATTTGCTGCTGAAACATCTGTCCTAAATTATCGTCACAGAAAGCCTGTATGTTTGTATCGCAGTCGGGAAACTACCCCATCAGCAACCAAAGTCGAATAAACATTAACTCCCAGTTGAACAGCCCTAGCAACATCGTACCGATGGTGGTAGAACAGTCTGGCATGGGAGAAAGGGCTTTCGACATCTACTCCCGCCTGCTGCGAGAGCGGATTATCTTTTTGGGAACGCCAATAGACGATGCCGTAGCCAACTCAATTGTGGCTCAATTGTTATTCCTAGATTCCGAAGACTCAGAGAAAGACATTCAAATGTATGTTAATTCTCCTGGTGGCTCGGTCTACGCAGGGATGGCAATCTATGATACAATACAGCAAATTCGCCCTGATGTTGTTACCATCTGTTTTGGATTAGCCGCGAGTATGGGGGCATTTTTGTTAACAGCAGGGGCTGCCGGTAAGCGAATGTCTCTGCCTGACTCCCGGATTATGATTCACCAACCACTTGGTGGCGCTCAAGGTCAAGCTATTGACATTGAAATTCAAGCCAGAGAAATTCTTTACGTTAAGGCTAAGTTGAATCAGTTAATGGCTCATCATACTGGTCAACCCTTAGAAAGAATTGAAGCAGATACTGAGCGCGACTTTTTCATGTCGGCAGAAGAGGCGAAAAACTACGGTTTGATTGATCAGGTCATTTCCAGGCAAAATCTTCCCACAGCAGGGGAAAACGTCACCATTCTGAAATAAGAGGCTGGTATGTCTAAGTACGACTCCCATTTAAAATGTTCGTTTTGCGGCAAGTCTCAGGAGCAGGTGCGTAAATTAATCGCAGGGCCGGGAGTCTACATCTGCGATGAATGCGTTGACTTGTGTAATGAAATACTAGACGAAGAGTTACTCGATACCAATGGTGCGGCAGCGCAACCCGCACCAAGAGCAGAACCACCTCAAAAACGGCGTACTCAATCTTCTAGTATTTCGTTTAATCAAATACCCAAGCCAAGAGAGATTAAAAAGTATCTAGACGAACACGTTATTGGTCAAGACGAAGCCAAGAAAGTCCTGTCAGTAGCCGTTTACAATCACTACAAGCGGTTGGCAGTTATTCAGTCTAAAGCCAGTGGCAAAGGTGGGGCGGATGATGCTGTAGAACTGCAAAAGTCCAACATTTTGTTAATAGGCCCAACTGGTTGCGGCAAAACTCTCTTAGCGCAAACCTTAGCGAAAATCCTGGATGTACCTTTTGCCGTCGCCGATGCTACGACGCTGACGGAAGCAGGGTATGTGGGAGAAGATGTGGAAAATATTTTGCTGCGACTGTTGCAAGTGGCAGATTTGGATATAGAGGAAGCGCAACGAGGAATTATCTACATTGATGAAATTGACAAAATTGCTCGCAAGAGTGAGAACCCGTCAATTACCCGCGATGTTTCTGGCGAAGGCGTGCAGCAAGCCTTGTTGAAAATGTTAGAGGGAACGATCGCCAATGTACCACCTCAAGGAGGGCGCAAGCATCCCTATCAAGACTGTATCCAAATTGATACAAGTAATATTTTGTTCGTCTGTGGTGGTGCTTTCGTAGGCTTAGAAAAGGTTGTGGATCAGAGAGTTGGCAAAAAAGCAATAGGCTTTGTGCAACCTGGAGAAGGCCAAACGAAAGAAAAACGGGCAGCAGATACTCTCCGCCATTTAGCACCAGATGATTTAGTAAAATTTGGTATGATTCCCGAATTTATTGGGCGCGTGCCAATGGTAGCAGTAGTAGATCCGCTAGATGAAGAAGCGCTAATGGCGATTCTCACACAGCCACGCAGCGCCTTAGTGAAGCAGTACCAAAAACTGCTGAAGATGGATAATGTCCAGTTAGATTTTAAACCAGATGCTTTACGAGCGATCGCTCAAGAAGCCTACCGCCGTAAAACTGGTGCAAGAGCGCTACGGGGCATTGTCGAAGAACTTATGCTGGATGTAATGTACGAGTTACCGTCCCGTAAGGATGTGACACGTTGTACAGTAACACGGGAGATGGTCGAGAAGCGATCAACTGCGGAACTGATAATCCATCCATCTTCACTACCGAAACCAGAGTCAGCTTAATAGTCATTAGTCATTAGTCATTGGTTATTAGTCAAAAACTAAAGACTAATAACCGTGTAATAAGGGAAAATGACTAATGACAACTGACAAAGGACTAATGACTAATGCCTTATATTAAAGTTCGTGGTGTTGACCATTACTACGAATGGGTGAAAAAACCATCTGGTTCTTTGGTAAAACCGGTGATGGTTTTCATTCATGGTTGGGCTGGTTCAGCTAGGTATTGGCAAAATACCGCTAATGCTTTATCGGAGCAATTTGATTGCTTACTCTACGATATGCGGGGATTTGGCCGTTCTGGTGGGAAGCCAACCATAGCCGAAGCAAGTGAAGCTGTTGCCGAATCTGAGTCCCTCAAAGAAGAATCACAGGCAATCAAAAACTTAACCTATGAATTAGAGGAATATGCTGATGATTTGGCAGCTTTGTTAGATGGGTTGCATCTTCAGCGTGTCTATATCAATGCTCACTCGATGGGCGCTTCTGTTGCGACTTTATTTTTTAACCGCTACCCCCAACGAGTGGAACGAGGAATTTTAACCTGTAGCGGCATTTTTGAGTACGACGAAAAATCTTTTAGTGCCTTTCATAAATTCGGTGGCTATGTAGTGAAATTCCGTCCCAAATGGTTAAGTAAAATTCCATTTGTTGACCGGATGTTTATGGCGAGATTTTTATATAGTTCAATACCACATTCTGAACGCCAAGCTTTTTTACAAGATTTTCTCGAAGCAGATTACGATGCGGCTTTGGGTACAATTTTTACTTCCGTTAGTAAGGCTCAATCTGAAGTGATGCCGCTTGAGTTTGCCAAGTTGACAGTGCCAACTCTGCTCATAGCCGGAGAGTATGACAAAATTATCCCAGCCGAGATGGGGCGTAAAGCAGCTGCACTAAATGACAAAGTTAAGTTTGTGATGATTCCTAACACAGCACATTTCCCAATGTTGGAAGATGCTCCAACTTATATGCAAGTGGTGCAAGAGTTTTTGCAAATTAATATCCCACAACCACAAGCCAAATAACTGATGGCGGTTTTTTAGACAGTTAAGTGTACCTGTGTGATACCTTGACGCATTTTATATTGTCGCTTTAACCAAGACTTTTTAATTATTTTACGGAGAAAGGGAGGAAGTTGACTTAACAGCGATCGCAGCAGTGCATTTTTTCGCAGTAGTTCGCCTTGTTTAGCTTCCTCTAACTGGAGTTGCTGGGCGCGGATAATTTCTGGCTCACGTTCTGCTTGGATGCGCGATAGTGCCATATCAATGTCCTGGTGTTCGGCTTGTTTGTGCAACAACGGCATAAGGTGATTAGCAGCGACAATCACATCACGCAATGCTAGATTAATTCCTTGAGCGCGGACAGGAGACATTGGGTGTGCAGCGTCACCTAGAAGCAATACCCCTGGTGCGTGCCATTGTGGACAATAACCAACCACAACAGAAAGCCGAATGGGGGATTCAATGGTGTCTGCATGATTACGGAAATGCTCTGCTAGCCATGAGGGTGATAGTGAAGCAAAAGTCTCTGCCCAGTTAGCTTGCTTGAAGTCATTGTTTTCGGTTGCGGACATCACCCAAGCTAGATGCAGTTTTCCTGATTCTGCTCCATGAAAGATAGTAAATACGCGATCGCCATTTACAATAGTACGAAATACATTGTCGGCTGCAAACTCAGGACTGGCGGCAAGTTTAAACCAGAGAATATCAATATTTTTGGGCTGGCGTATTAATTCCAATCCTATACGTTGCCGTACAAGAGAATTTCTACCATCTGCCCCAATCACTAGGTCAGCAGCAAATTCTCTCCCATCGCTCAATACTACACCTGCGACACGTTGATTACTCCAACGTAAATCTTTGACTAGAACACCTTGGATAAATTCAAACCCATTATTGGTTTGAGCTTGCGAAATCAGTGCATTAAGTAGCGGTGGTTGTGAAACCAGTGTACAAGGTTGGCTTGCCCCCATTGGTTCATCAACTCGAAACAATTGCTTGTCCCCCAGAATGAATTCCCATGCGTCGAGTTGTCGATGGGGAATATCCTCCAACAACGCGGATAAGCCCATTTGCTCTAGTGCATCTAACCCACTGGGCATTAATCCTTCACCGCGAAAAACACGATGAAAGTCTTTTGCTGCTTCAATTAAGGTTACAGCAATACCACGTTGTGTAAGGAGCAGGGCAAGGGTTACACCTGTTGGGCCTGCGCCTACAATTACAATCTGCACTACCTTAGCCCTCCTGTATTAGTCGTTCTCAAAGATGTTGGTCGAATTATCTTGATATTAATTACGGAATAGGGAACCAACCACAGAGGCAAGGCAGCGCGGTCTTGGGGGTTTCCCCCATGAGCGACTGCCGCGCAGAGGGCACAGAGAAATGAGAGTTTAAGAGATATTTTGGTTAGGTCGTAATTAACTCAAACCCAATTCTCGTTTTAGCAAGTTAATCGAGTTAGTGCCGATATAATTTTCAACCTTAATCAGCTTCGGTGGACGAATAATATCTTCATCAGATGCTTGTACGGCTGCTTGCACTGCTGCAAAACTGGCTTGATCGCTGATGATGACCTCAGCCCGTTTAACCATAGCCTGAAGTTTATAGGCATCTTTTGGTTGCGAAGTCATCACTAGTAGTTCATCTCCCCGCAGACCGTGGAGGATGACTTCTGCTGCTCGTGCAATCCCGGAACTGAGGCTAACTATACCTACACAGTTTTCTTTTGGTAGGGTTTTCAAGAGGCTGAGTTCTTTGCTGTAGTCGTAGATATCCAGAGGAATTACCCGTGCAGCTTTAGGGGCTGCGATCGCTTCCACATTACTGATAAAATACCGACTTGTGACTACTGTCGCAGAGGTAGTTTTATCTAACACTGCTGTTAATTCTTCCATTGCTACCAACTGGACTGGGATTTTTAGCGATCGCTCTAGTTCATAGACCATCAATTCACCAGCACCCATGTCATAGGATGGAACTGCAACCAGTACCCGCGCACTACAACGCAAGCGCCAGTCGATTTCCGCTAAAAATAGCTCTCTGGCTTGATTGAGCGAACATCCTTGAGAGAGCAGATCGTCAAGTGCTTGCTGGACAACTTGATATGCGTCAGGATTTTGTTTGAGAATTGGTGATTGTAGCCGACTACCGCCCTCATGACCTTGGGCACGAACATAAATTCCCGAACCAGCCATACTTTCAACAAATCCGTCTTCCTCCAGTTGACGGTAAACTTTGCTAATGGTATTGCGGTGCAATCCAGTTTGCATTGCCAGCGCCCGTGTGCTTGGCAATTTGTACGCTGGGGGATATTGCCGCGAAGCGATCGCAAAGCGGATTTGATTAAACAGCTGGGTTGATGCGGGAATTTCGCTGTCTGGCTGAATACGGAATTGAATCACCACCAAACCTCCTGAATACTAAGTGCTGAGTGATAAGTGCTGAGTTTTGGGTATTAAGTGTTACTTCTATACATAGCACTCCTTTATTGACCAGCTGTATTTGCTACATATCAAAATATTTGATTTACAAATAAAATTTTTCTGGTAGAAATTTTTAATGCGCTCACTATGGTATCTGGTAATTCTATTGGAAATAACCTCGGCATACTGGCATAGTTATATCAAACAAACACACCGTTAATCACATAACACGGGTAAAAATTATTATGGCAGAGCAAGCAATAATTACCACAACGGTTAATCTTTTGCAAGATAATATTCAAGTGTCAGCATATCTGGCAGAACCAAAAGAACCTGGATCTTACCCAGGAATCGTGGTATTACAAGAGATTTTTGGTGTCAACATTCACATTCGGGATGTTACAGAACGGATTGCCAAACTTGGGTATATAGCGATCGCACCTGCACTTTTTCAACGCACTGCTCCTGGCTTTGAAACCGGATACACGCCTGAAGATATTGAAACGGGCAGAGGCTATGCCATGCAAACTCAAGCATCAGAGTTATTGAGCGATATTCAGTTAGCAATTGACTACCTCAAAAATCTGCCTCAAGTCAAAAAAGATAGTTTTGGTTGTATTGGCTTTTGCTTTGGCGGTCATGTCGCATATCTTGCAGCCACTTTACCAGATATTAAAGCTACAGCTTCCTTTTATGGTGCTGGAATTACCACCCGCACGCCAGGAGGTGGTCCTCCCACTGTTACCCGCACCAGAGAGATTCCAGGCACTCTCTATGCCTTCTTTGGTACGGAAGATGCTAGCATCCCACCCGAACAAGTAGATGAGATTGAAGCAGAGTTAGAAAAATATAAAATTCCTCATCGTGTGTTTCGCTACGATGGAGCTGATCACGGATTTTTCTGTGACCTTCGTGCCAGTTATAATCCTAAAGCTGCTGCTGATGCTTGGGAGCAAGCCAAACAGCTCTTTAGTCAACTGAATTAGTCATTAGTCATTAGTAATGATAAAGGACAACTGACAAATGACAAATGACAAGTGACTAATGACAATCA
The DNA here is from genome assembly GCF_010747425.1 of Nostoc sp. UIC 10630. NCBI lineage: Bacteria > Bacillati > Cyanobacteriota > Cyanophyceae > Nostocales > Nostocaceae > Nostoc > Nostoc sp. UIC 10630. The sequence goes on along the minus strand of NZ_JAAGOG010000014.1, from coordinate 34,827 downwards.
AAACTCCAGTTGCACCATCTCAAATAACAATTAATCTTCAAAAGTCATGAATTCCGAATCGAAACTTTCTCAAACAGCCAATTCGTCATTTACGATGGACGATTTTGCCAAAGCGCTAGAAAAACACGACTACCAGTTTCAAAAAGGACAGGTTGTACATGGCAAAGTGTTCCAACTTGACCATGATGGAGCTTATGTGGATATTGGTGGCAAGTCGTCAGCTTTTCTACCGCGCGATGAGGCTTCTTTGAGAGCAGTTACCGATTTATCGGAAGTGCTGCCATTGCAAGAGGAAATGCAGTTTTTGATTATCCGAGATCAGGATGCAGAAGGTCAAGTCACCCTTTCTCGAAAGCAGTTGGAAATTCAGCACATCTGGGAACGATTGGCTGAAATGCAGGAAAATGCTCAGACTGTGCAAGTAAAGGTTATGGGCGTTAATAAAGGTGGTGTCACCGTCGATATTCTCTCCTTGCGGGGATTTATTCCGCGATCGCACCTGGCAGAGCGTGATAACTTAGACGCACTCAAAGGTCAAAATCTGACTGTGGGCTTTTTGGAAATTAATAAAAACACCAACAAACTCATCCTTTCTCAGCGATTAGCAACTCGTTCTAGCAACTTCAGCTTATTAGAACTAGGTCAACTGGTGGAAGGTAAAGTTACTGGCATCAAACCTTTTGGTGTGTTTGTCGATTTAAATGGTATGGGGGCTTTGCTTCATATCAAACAGGTAAGCCAAAAATTCATTGACTCATTAGAAAAGGTATTTAAAGTTGGTCAGCCAATTAAAGCTGTAATTATTGACTTGGATGAGGGTAAAGGGCGGGTTGCTCTTTCTACCAGAGTTTTGGAAAACTTCCCTGGCGAAGTTTTAGAGAATATGGATGAGGTGATGGCTTCGGCTGAGGCGCGTGCTAATAGAGCTAATAACAAACCTGCTGAATAGTTTTGAAGTGGAGTGTTTGCACAAAGGGTTTAAATATCCATGTGAAACAATTTTGAATTGTCAATACTCCCCCTGCATCTACAAAGATATAGGGGGATTTTAAATTAGGAAAACTTTTAATTACGAATTGTTTATGACTAAATACGGTTCAGAAATGCGATAAATCGCTGTCTCTACAAGTGTTTTGGTCTTAAATGAAGATTAAAGGTAAGCGGAAAAAGTCACCGGGACAGTTGAGTTTACCTTAGGACAAGCAGAGGGTGTCAGAAAGTACTGGAGTGCAGGAGGTAGCAGAAAAGTTTATTCAAGCTAATTGCTATCAACCGCCAGTGCCAGGTATCGGATCTCTGAAATGTTGATTAACTCGTAGAAAACAACCTTATTACAAATATTTATAAAAGTCTGAAGTGCTTATATGTTAGACTTCACAATTCTTGATGCGAAAAAAGAATATTTCAGTATAGCTTGTTAACCGACTGCCATCGAGAGGCAAGTCCCACCTTAAGGTGAATGGGAGGTTTCCCTCTGATGCTGAAGTGTCGCCTAAAACATCCATATTCTCTGTCGAGTTTCCTTTCACTTTCCACCCTACGCGATCGCCAAATTTTCCCCATGCTTCTTCATCATATTCACCGTCAGCCTTCCCACCACATTCGAGATAAATTTTCTTCTGAACGCTGAAGCCAAAGCGCCCATTGCTATGTTGTATCCAAAGTTGGTCAATGGTGCGTAAGTCAGTACAGGGAAAATTCTTGATGGATTCAGTATCAAACCAGCCTTCCTCTTCCCTGCTAGATGCCTTGAGCATGACAGCTAAAGTTTCCTCATCCGCTTCTTTCCACTTGCCTGCTGCTAGCAAATCTCGCAATCGCGTGTAGTTTACTCCCTTCTCAGAACTGAGATAATCAACTTGAATTACTTGCTGTAGCTTTGGTTTTCGTCCAGTAATACCCCAAATTAAGTTCTCCATAGCCTCAATATCTGTCCGAAAGTCAACCCAGGTATTAACTCTAAGAAAAATTGGGAGTTTAGGCTGCTGTGGTGTATTCCCAAGCAAAACAGGAATCACAGGACAGCCTCTCTCTACAAATTCGTTTAAAAAAGCTCTCATCTCTTGACTTTGCCAGGGGCCAAGTCCACTGCTACCTACAAAAACTGCTGCTGATTTAATGTTTTCTATTTGTTCTTCTAGTAAAGACTGCCATGCTAAACCAGGACGAAGTTCCCACTTATCTAGCCAAGGTTTAATTCCTTGTCTTGTTAATTCATTCGCAATTTCTATAACTTCAGGCTTGTCTTTGCTATTGTGGCAAAGGAAGACATCAAACTGATCTTCGTCACTCATCTATAAGTCTCCTCACATCCACTTCTTTATATCGGCAATAATTGCTAACACATTATACTTACTGCTTTAAATCCTTCTTCAACGATTCTAACTCAGCTAAATACTGCGAGTTTTTGCCTAAAAAATAACTCTAATGTAGGTTGGGTTTCACTCCGTTCAACCCAACCTACAAATCTTCTTAACATAATTACTTAAGTTACGTCGAATTTAATAAGCAAAATGACATTTGACTTACTCAAAAGAAGCTTTTACTTTCTCAAACCCCAGTTTGCTTTCTCATTTCAGTGTTTTCCACAAGCAAAAGCAGCTTTTACTTTCTCAAACCCCAGTTTGCTTTCTCATTTTGGTGTTTTCCGCAAGCAAAAGCAGCTTTTACTTTCTCAAACCCCGGTTTGCTTTCTAATTTCGGTGTTTTCCGCAAGCAAAAGAAGCTTTTACTTTCTCAATATGCTTGATTACTGACTCATTGCAGTAATTCACGCACTCGTGACCACTATTCCTTTGAGATTACTTTTCTCTATCTTTATCTAATGCTTCCTGGATAGCACGACGGCAAAATTCTGGAGGATCATCTTTGGTAGATAGTTCTTCCTTCATAGTTTTTGTGACACGTAAATTAAGACGTTCACTTAAAGGTTCTTCCCTCTCTGATTTAAATGGTTTTAAATTTTCTGAATGACCTTTAGGGTTAGGCATTGACGTAGAAATATAAATATAAGTTGAATCACTGGTAGGCAGCAGATTAAATTTTCTTTTAGTGGTTGTGAAAACTTGCCGGAAGTACAACCACCAATATCCAATTCAAAAAATGGACACTACTATTTTATGTTCACGCGTTCCGAACTTGAAATCAAGACTATTAAAGAATTACGCGATTTGTGTCGAAGATACGGTGTAAAACCTACCGGGAATGCAGGATACAAAACCTCGTAAATCGTAACTCTGGTACATCGTAACTCTGATGGCATTTCCACTTTTAGCGCTCCAACAAATGAAGCTAGGTAAAGGGTTAAAATCTCCTAACTTTAACGCTATCCAGGTAATCAGCTCCGCTATTGAGGAGATGAATTCACCCACAGACGAACAAACAGCACTGATTCGGATAACTTTGGAAGGCAGAAAAATGAGCTATCCTGACCGATATCAGCAAGAGAATCTGCTGAACTTGCACAAGGCTAAGATGTCAATTGAACAAGCTATCGACTTCTTGAGCCAGTAAAACTAATCCCATTACCCCATCCCCTGCATCAACAAAGATGTGGGGGATAATTTTTTGAGATTAAGATAAATAAGGTGTGACCAATTGGCTTAGTTGGCGTGAGGATATCTTGAGCATATATCGAGCATTTTGACAACTATAAACGCTGCAACTATTCAATTTAGGTATTTATATGTTTCTAGTAACTGGAGCAACGGGAGGAATTGGTCGCAGAGTTGTGCGACTGCTACGGCAACGAGAACAGTCTGTGCGGGCATTTGTCCGCCTTACCTCGCGCTACAGCGAGTTAGAACACCGGGGTGCAGAAATCTTTATCGGTGATTTACTGCGGGAAAAAGATATTCAAAAAGCTACTCAGGGTGTCAAGTATATTATCAGCGCTCACGGTTCTGATAGCGATGCCCTATCTTTAGATTACCGCGCCAATATTGAACTGATTGACCAAGCAAAAGCCAATGGCGTAGAGCATTTTGTCTTCATTTCGGTATTGGGAGCCGATCGTGGATATGAAGACGCGCCTGTGTTCAAAGCCAAACGAGCCGTAGAGCGATATTTGTCAGCTAGTGGCTTGAATTACACAATTTTACGCCCATCTGGATTAGCATCTAACTTGCTGCCACTGGTAGAACGATTTCGGGAAATGGGATTGTATCTGCTGATTGGCGATCGCAAAAACCGTAGCTCAATTGTCAGTACCGATGATTTGGCAAGGATAGTAGTGGATTCTGTGACAGTTGCAGGCGCTCGTAACCAGATTTTACCAGTGGGAGGCCCGGAAATTTTATTACGAGAAGATATTCCCCGGATTTTTGGTCGGATTTTCGCCAAAGAGCCAGTAATAATTAATTCACCACTATTTTTTATTGATGGATTACAAGGTGCATTGGGTTTATTTAATCCCCAAGTCCAAAAAGCTTTGGGAACTTATCGCACATTGCTAGCAAATGAATTTTTCTGTACAAAAGATGAAATTGCCAATTTAGAAGCGATTTTTAACTTCCAATTGGAGACATTAGAAAACTTTTTGCGGCGTTATCTAACAGTTTGAATTAAACACAAGTCATTGGTCATTGGTCATTAGTGAATCACCAAGGACAAATAACAAATAACAAAGGATAAGAATATATGGTAAATGCTGCTCAAGCACGTCAGACAAAAGAGCGATTCGCCCAACCAGAGGAACAACTCACTTATGAGTTGGGGAAGGCGGTACAGGAATTGCCACCCCTGTACACGAGATTATTAGCGGGAACAATGAGCGCGATCGTATTTGGAGCGATCGCTTGGGCGTACTTCTCGCAAATAGATGAAGTAGCAACAGCACCAGGAGAATTAATTGCTTCTACACAGGTTAGGCCAGTGACATCCTTGGGTGGGGGGTCAATCGTCGGTGTGAAAGTTCAAGAAGGCGATCGCGTCACCAAAGGTCAAATTCTGATTCAAAAAGACCCTGACTTACAAATAACTGATGTTTCCCGTCTAGCCAAATCAACTAGATTGATTCAAGACGATTTGCAACGTTTGGATGCAGAACGTATTGGAGGCAAAACAACTGGGACAAAACTACAAGATGAACTTTTAAATTCCCGCTTGCAAGACTACCAAGCACGTCAAGCAGGAGCAGAAGCAGAAGCAAATCGCCAAATAGCACTCATCAATCAAGCCAAAGTCCGGTTGACTCGATTGCAAGAGAACTTAGCTAATGCCAAAAGCAGCTTTGCTAATGCCAAAACCAACCTTGCCAACGCAGACAGCATCCGAATTAAAATTGAAAGTAATTTGGCACTTGCACAAGAAAGGGAAAAAAGCTTACGCACCCTAATTACTACTGGTGCTGTACCTCGTGTCGATTACTTGGATGCTCAAGAAAGATTGACTCGTGCAAAGACAGAAATTACCAGATCGCAAGATGAAGTGACTAACGCCCAGAATAGAATAACAGAGGCTCAAGATAAAGTCACATCATTAGAAAAAGATATTGCTGCCCAAGCCCAAGAAATTCGCCAAGCAGAACAAGCTTACAACTCTGCCCGCAGTCAGGCCCAGCGTGTAGCATCAGAACGCCAAAGTGAAATATTGACACAGTTCAACAAACGTAAAGAAGAACTGACAACTGTTCAAGGTCAATTAGAACAGGCGAGGAAGCAGCAAGCTTTAGAAACGATTGAGGCTCCCGTAGCAGGTACGATTTACAGAGTCAAAGCCACCAAGGGGCCAGTCCAATCTGGTGAAGAATTGCTGTCAATTTTGCCAGAAGGGGAAGAAATGCTTCTAGAGGTGAAAGTTCTTAACCGGGATATTGGGTTTATTCGTCAAGGAATGAAAGCAAAAGTGAAAATGGCGACTTTCCCCTTCCAGGAATTTGGGATTGTGGAGGGCGAAGTTATGCAAGTCAGTCCAAATGCAATTATTGATAAAGAATTGGGCTTAGTTTTTCCTACAAGAATTAAGCTAAATAAACATTCAGTTAATGTACGTGGTCAAGAGGTAGAATTTACACCAGGTATGTCTGCTACAGGTGAAATTGTCACTCGTAAAAAGTCAATTCTGACATTTATTACTGAGCCTGTAACGCGGCGGTTCAATGAAGCATTTTCTGTTAGGTAGATTGATAGCCTCTCTTGTTCTTATAGCTATTTCAAAAGCAATGCCTACGCATTCCACAAACCACACCTAAAACGTAAGGGTTTAGCAATGCTAAACCCCTAAATTCATTTGTAACAGACAAGCAGTTTGGCTTATTTTCTAACCGAACAGTATTTGACTGAACTACAAATCGCTATAATTTTTAGGCGATACCTAAGAATTTTTTATACTGTTCTATTTGTTTTTGCATTCCCTCTAGTAGTTTCCAAAAATCAAGATTATTCTCATTTTTATTATCATCATTGCTATCCGTATTCATCCCTATAATAGTCTGACCTATCAGAGAACCGACACTAGAATTATTCAAACTAGCAATAGTCTCTGGTGTGAGATATTTTGCTGTTTCTGTAACAGTCTGACCAATTAGAGAACCGACATCGGAATTATTCAAACTAGCAATAGTCTCTGGTGTGAGATATTTTGCTGTTTCTGTAACAGTCTGACCAATTAAAGAACCGACATCGGAATTATTCAAACTAGCAATAGTCTCTGGTGTAAGATATTTTGCTGTTTCTGTAACAGTCTGACCGATTAGAGAACCGACATCGGAATTATTCAAACTAGCAATAGTCTCTGGTGTGAGATAATTTGCGGTTTGTGCGTCGATATGTAGCAGGTTGTCGCCAGACATCACTTGCTTTGCCAGAGAACTGACATTAGAAATATTTAAACTAGAGGTTGTAATTTGTGAACTATTTGTTGCTGTGTCTGCGTAGCCCGTCGTAGACATCACTTGCTTTGCCAAAGAACTAACATTAGAAATATTTAAACTAGAGTTTGTACTTTGTGTGCTGTTTTCTGATGTTTCTGCCACAATCTGACGTACTTGGGCATCAGTCAGGCTGGGGTTAGCACTAAGCATCAGGGCAACTACACCAGCCACATGGGGAGCAGCCATAGATGTGCCGCTATAAGTGGCATACTGATTATTCGGAACTGATGAATAAACCTTGACTCCTGGAGCTGTGACATAAGAGATTTGATTTGTTCCAGAGCGGTTAGAAAAATCAGCCATATTATTATTTTTGTCTACTGCCCCAACAGCAATTCCCGACTTGGAGGCATAGCGGGCAGGATAGTCTGGTTCTGATTCACCATCATTACCTGCTGCCATGACGACAATCACTCCTTTGCTGCTGGCATAGTTAATGGCTGACTCCAGAGTCCGATTGGAAGATGTGCCTCCTAAACTGAGGTTAATCACATTAGCTCCATTATCCACAGCGTAGCGAATACCTTTAGATATCGAGCTATAGGAACCAGAGCCAGACTCATTCAAAACTTTGACAGGCATAATCTTGGCATTGTATGCAATACCAGTGACACCGTAGTTATTATTTTCTCCTGCGATCGTGCCAGAAACATGAGTACCGTGACCGTTGTCATCTAGCGTGTTGTTGTTTTTATCCGCAAAGTTCCAGCCGTAATTATCATCAATATAGCCATTGCCATCATCATCTATACCGTTACCTGCAATTTCCTTAGTATTCGTCCAGATATTATTTTTTAAATCCTCGTGGTTATAGTCAACCCCAGTATCTATAACAGCGACAACAACGCCTTTACCTGTGTATCCTTGTGCCCAAACTTCTGGTGCTTTAACAAGGTCTGCTCCCCAATTATTACCACCAAGATCGGGAACATCAGCGAAGGTATTCTGATTAGTAGCTTTAGCCACTGCTGCTGCTGCATTAATTAAGCCATAGCCATTGGTAGAGTTATAACTTTGCGTAGTAAAAGTATGAGTAGTAGCGTTACTGCTATTTTCGTAGTTACTATTATTTAGTAACTGCACATGAGAATTAGCTGAGTTGTAGCTACTACGTCCACTTAGATTGAGGCTGATGTCATTCTTAGTATTAAATGTATCTGATGAAGAGATTGAATTAAAATTTAAGCTTTTATTAGTAGAAAATAAATTGTTATTAGTATTATCATTGAGCATAATTGTTTTTTCTCAAAAATAGAAATGCTTTTTAACAGCTAAAATTGCTAGAACTTTTGTTAAAGAAAAGTTCTAACGTGTGAATAAGCCGTATTGTTAATAATTACTATGAAATTTAATAATAAAATGCTAATTCTATTACCAAAAAAGTATTATGAGAATCATGCTTTTTGTTAATAGCTATTTAGAATACACTTAATTATCAAAAAAGCGGCAGAATGAGTGGCATGTGCTGCTCATTCTGCCGCTTATAGAAATTGCATTTTACCTTTGATAAACGACACTTAAGGGATTATTCTATGCCAAGCTATTTGCTGCTGTCGTTGTGACAATCTGACGCACTTGGGCATCAGTTAGACCTTTCTTAGCACTGAGCATCAAAGCTATTACCCCAGCAACGTGAGGAGTCGCCATAGACGTTCCCCTTTGAAAACCATACTTGTTACCCGGAAGTGTTGAATAAATACCAATTCCTAGATCCGCATCACCTTCAAAGTATGCTCCAGGAGCTGTAACATAAGCGAGTGGAGTTGTTCCACTACGGTGAGAGAAGTTGGTAAGTGTGCGATCGTAAAACACTGCTCCAACCGCAAGTCCCCACTGGGTAGCATAGCGGGCGGGATAGTCTGGTTCTGATTTACCATCATTACCTGCTGCCATGACGGTAATTGCTCCTTTGCTGGCAGCATATTGAATAGCTGACTGTATCTCAGTGTTCGCAGAACCACCTAAGCTGAGGTTAATGACATTAGCTCCGTTATTGACTGCATAACGAATACCATTTGCGATCGCACTATTAGTTCCTTGACCATTGCTATTCATAACTTTCATCGGCATAATCTTGGCATTATAGGCAATACCAGTGACACCGAAGTTATTTTTTACGCCAGCAATAGTGCCAGCAACATGAGTACCATGACCGTTATCGTCTAATGGATTATTGTTGTTGCTGACGAAGTTCCAGCCGTTGACATCATCAATGTAACCATTGCCATCATCATCTTTGCCGTTGCCAGCGATTTCCTTGATATTCTTCCAGATATTAGCGCTCAAATCTGAGTGATTGTAATCTACTCCACTATCTATCACAGCGACGATCACACCTTGACCAGTGTATCCCTTTGCCCAAACTTCCGGTGCTTTAATTGCATCGGCTCCCCAATTATCACCACCCAAGTTAGGGACATCAGCAAACGTACTCTGACCTAAAGCTTTCGCTACTGCGGCTGCGGCATTAATTAAGCCATAGCCAGTAGTTGAGTTAAATGCGCCACCATTGACAGGATTTAAGGTAATTGGTGTGGTGATGTAAACGCTGTTGTTACCTTCGTTGCTTTCAATGACATTTCCTCGCCCATCGGCTTTAAATATCAGGTAGTATTTACCAGCACTAATAGTAGGAGCAAGGGTAATAGATGTGGAGCGAGAAGTAACGGCAGAAGGTGTCAGAGTAGAACTACCCTCAATTTCTGTACCTAAGCTGATATCATCATCGTTACCAAATGTTGTATCTCGTGAAAGATAAAAACTTGTCTTACTCCCTCCAGCACTGCCATTACCTTGGTTTTTAAGTTGATAATTAACTAGGAGTGTAGTACCAATAGCAGCACTACTAGCAGATGTAGCATTTTGGATGACCAAATCTGGTGCAGTAATTGCGATCGCTTTGGCAACGATGTTGTTATTTTCATTGCTTTCTCTCAATGACCCAAAACCATCAGCTTGGTATAGGAAATAGTAACTACCGGGAGTGATAGTGCTGGAAAGGTATAGGGATGCAGACTCGGAAATTACAGCAGAGGGAGCAATGTCAGAGATACCGATAATATCCGAACCGACTGAAATGTCCTCACTACTGAGGCTGGTATCTTTAGAAAGATAAAAGCGTGTGGTGTTAACACCAGCTTTACCATTACCTTGATTTTTCACCTGATAGCTTAGTTGGATTGTTGTACCAATGTTGGCGCTAGCGGGAGCCGAAGGATTTTGTATTAATAAGTCTGGTGCCGCAATCGTAATTGCTTTGGCCGTAACGTTGTTGTTTTCATTACTTTCAAAAATCTCGCCATTGCCATCGGCTTGTAATAGCAGGTAGTAATTTCCAAAAGTCATATTACTGCTGAGTATTAAAGAGTAAGACTCTGAACTATATTTACTAGCGCCCAATCCAGAGTATAAGTAGCTTCGGGAATAGCTTAAGTATGTGTCATCGCTGCTCAAGGTCGCATCTTTAGAAAGATAAAACTTCGTTGTACTAGAACCAGCACTGGCAGTACCTTGATTGACTAGTTGATAATTGACAGTGATTAAGCTACCGGGGTTAACAAGACTAGGAGCCGAAATATTTTGTATTACCAGGTCTGGTTTAGGGCCATTAATAGCGATCGCTTTGCTGACAATATTATTAGTTTCGTTACTTTCGCCAACATTGCCATTAGCATCGGCTTTATACAACAAATAATAGTTACCTGCGGCGATCGCATTGTTGATGATCAGCAATGCTGTCTCTGAGCTAGTAGCACCTGCGGCAACAGTGTTAACGGCATCTGAGCCGAGCAACACATCATCATTACTAAAAGCATTATCCTTGGATATATAAAACTTGGTGGTAGTTGCAACAGCACCACCAACACCTTGGTTTTTCACCTGATAGCTCAGTTGAATGGTACTACCAACGGCTGTTGTACTGGGAGCTACAGCGTTTTGTATTATTAAGTCTGCTTGGGTAATAGCGATCGCTTTGCTAGCAAAGTTATTGGTTTCATTGCTCTCAACTGCATTTCCTGCACCATCAGCTTGATAGAGCAAGTAATAATTACCTGTAGCGATCGCATTATTAATGATCAGCGATGCAGTCTCTGAGCTAGTAGCACCTGCGGCAATAGCGTTAACGGCATCGGAGCCTAACAATACATCATCATTACTAAAAGCATTATCCTTGGATAAATAAAACTTGGTGGTAGTTGCAACAGCACCACCAACACCTTGATTTTTCACCTGATAGCTTAGTTGAATAGTGCTACCAACTGATGCTGTACTAGGGGCTGAGGTATTTTGAACTATCAAGTCTGATTTTTGAGTTGGAGTAATGGTGATTACTCCGGCAATACCGTTGTTAGTTTCATTGCTTTCAGCAACATTCCCATCACCATCGGCGATGTATGCTAAGTAATAATTCCCAGCAGTGATGTTACTGCTAAAACTGAGTGTGGTTGACTCGGAACTATAACTACCCGCAGCAATGCCGCTAACGTAGTCATAGCCCAAGTACACATCTTCGTTTCCGATATTTAAATCTTGGGAGAGGTAAAACTTGGTGTTACTAGCAACAGCACTGGCATTGCCTTGGTTTTTGATTTGATAGTTTAGTTGAATGCTACTTCCAGCCGCCGCCGAACTGGGATTTGAGGTATTTTGTACTATCAGGTCTGGTTTAGTAATATTAATTACGTTAGCAACAGCGTTGTTGTTTTCGTTGCTTTCGGCAACATAGTTATAGCCATCGGCTTGATACACCAAATAATAGCTACCTGCGGCGACGCTATTGCCGATGGTGAGTGTGGTTGACTCTGACCGATAGTAACCAGATAAGATGTTATCAACGTAGTCATCACCTAAAAATATATCTTCACTCCCTAAAGAGAGATCCTGAGACAGATAAAACTTGGTATAGCTATAACCAGCACTGGCATTGCCTTGGTTTTCAATTTCATAGCTCAGTTGAATGGTACTGCCAGCTGCGGCAGAACTGGGAGTTGAAACGGTACGTGCTATCAAATCTGGCTGAACAGCAGCAATCGCTTGAGTAGAATTTCCGTTGCTTAGACTACTCTTCTTGGCATAATTGTTTTTACCTCCGAAAGCGTCGATTTCCGTAGAAGTATAACTACTGCGATCGCTCGATCTAAAACTATTTACACCACTCAGACTGAAGCTAGAGTCATTATTCTGATTATCAAAACTATTAGATTTTTTTGATGATAAAAGGCTGGCTTTTATACCAGAATTTTCATTAATAGAGTTAGAGTCTTTGGTAAAAAACATTAGTAGTTTCACCTCGTATATTCAAGTAAATTTGCACCAAGAAAAGTACTCAAATCCTTGATATATAAGGGAATGAGCCGGAAAATATTTCTTTGTAAGACAGGTGCTACAAATACACTTAACTATAAAATTACGTAATTAGCAAGTAAGATTACAGTTTTCTGCATACTTAAGCAATTTAAAAGGCGAATGAAGTATAACTCCATTCGCCAAAGACTATATTTAAGCTGCTTTTCAGGAATCAAATAAGCACAAGTTAACAGCTTGTTAAAGCTACTAAATGTTTGCTTGCTGCCGTTGATATAGTGACCAATACAAACCCTTTTGTTGTAATAACTCTGAGTGAGTACCACGTTCGGCAATCACGCCTTGTTCTAATACCAAAATCAAATCAGCGCGTTTGAGAGGGGCAAAGCGGTGAGCAATCAGAAACACAGTGCGGTTAGCGGAAACTTTTTGCAGGTTTTGTAGTACTTGTTGTTCGGTTTCACTATCCAAAGCACTGGTAGCTTCATCCAAAACTAAAATCGGCGCTTGGGAAAGAAATAACCTTGCAAGGGCAATACGTTGTCTTTGTCCGCCAGATAAAGCTGTACCGCGTTCACCCACATTGGTTTCGTAACCGTAGGGTAATTGACTGATGAAGTCGTGTGCTACTGCTAGTCTTGCCGCCTCTACCACTTGTTCTGCGGTAATGTCGGGAGTACCGAGAGTGATATTTTCCAAAATGGAACCGTTGAATAAAAAGTCTTCTTGGAGAACTACACTAACTTGTTGCCGTAGTGAGGCTAAATCGGCACTTTTTATATCAAAACCATCAATGAGGATGCGTCCTGATTCAATTTGATAGAGGCGTTGCAATAGTTTAGACAAGGTACTTTTACCAGAACCGCTACGTCCGACAATGCCAACAAATTGCCCTGGTTCAGCATTGAAAGAGATTCCCCGCAGAATTGCTTCAAAGTTCGGTCGGTAGCGGAAAAATACTTGCTCGAAGGTGACTTGTCCTTTCAGAGGTGGTAACACTAGACCAGTTCCTAGTTCAGCTTCTGGGGAGACGTTGAGAATATCACCAATGCGATCTACAGAAAGTAGCACTTGTTGGAGGGTTTGCCATAACTGTACTAAACGCAAAAGTGGACCCGTGACTCTGCCAGATAGCATTTGAAAGGCAACTAGTTGTCCAATTGTGAGCTTTTGTTCAATGACTAATTTGGCTCCAAACCAGAGAATCAGCATGGTGGAAAAATTGGTGAGGAAGTCACCAATGTTGCTGCTGATATTGGAGGTGGTAGAGGCTTTAAAACCTGTGCGGATGAAGCGAGCAAATAAGCCTTCCCAGCGATCGCGGGCTACTGGTTCTGCTGCATGGGCTTTAACGGAATGAATCCCCGTGATTGTCTCTACTAGAAAGGATTGACTATCGGCACTCCGGTTAAAAGTTTCGTTGAGCCAGTTACGCAGAATTGGTGTTGCAACTATCGTCAAAGTTGCAAACAGTGGCAGTACTGCTAAAGCCACAAAGGTGAGTGGGACGTTGTAGTAAAACATCAATGCTAGGTACACCACAGCAAAGATGCTATCCAGAATCACAGTTAATGCTGTACCTGTGAGAAACTGACGAATTTGTTCGAGTTCCTGGACTCGTGCTACTGTGTCTCCGACGCGCCGCGACTCAAAATAAGCCAAAGGCAGGCGCATCAGATGGCGAAATAGCTGTGCTGATAAACTTAAATCCAGACGACGGGCTGTATGAGTAAAGATGAATAGGCGCAGAATGCCAAGTACGGACTCAAATATGGCTACACAAAGAAGTGCGATCGCCATAACATCAAGAGTCGGCAAACTCCCCTGCACCATCACTTTATCAATAACTACTTGCGTAATTAGTGGTGTTGTTAACCCCAAAAGCTGCAAGGTAAAAGATGCTAATAATACTTCTGTTAGTAATCCCTTATACTTCCAAACTGCTGGGGTAAACCAACTGAGATTAAATGTTTCTTGTTTAGATATCAGTTCTACTTGCCACAATCGTCCATCCCACGATGCCTCAACGATTGATTGCGGTAAGCTTTCACAAATGCGATCGGGATTTAGAGGGTTAGCGATAATTAAGCGATCGCCCTTAACTCCATAAGCTACCACCCAGGATGGACTCTGGGGTGAGTCAGAATTCCACAATAGTAAAACTGGAAATGACAGTTGTCGCAACTCACCCCAACTCACTTGTAACCGCCGCAACACTAACCCTAACTTTTCTCCTGCTTCCACAACCTGTTTTGGGCGTTGTCCTCTGAGTTGACGTTGCACCCATTCCAGTTGCACAGAGTTTTCTAGCTGTTGCGCCACCATTGTTAAACAAGCAGCCGCAGTGTTCCAGCTAGCAACAAATGGATAATTTGAGATGATTAAATTCGCGGCTGGGAGTCGTTTTTGGGGTTGGAGGCTGTGAGGGCTGGAAGTTCCATCTGAGACTGATCTTACTGAAGGAGTGGAAGAGAAGGAAAATGTTTCTCTTTCTCCCTCCATATCCACTGGTAAGACTTGCCAAAATTCCTGAATTTGTGGGTTAGAAAATTCTGTCCACAGGGCTGTATCCCAACACACTACTACTACTTCTTTGCTAGCAGCTACAGCTTTAAAATCCGCAGACAACTTTTGTAAATCACCAAACCAATCCCCCACTTCTAGGGCTGCCAAAGGTTTGCCAACTCCCTCTTCTCGTAAGCGAACTTTTCCAGCCACAATTAAGAATTGGTAACGACCCACATCGTTAGACCAAATTTTTTCTCCCAAACGATACTGACGAGTTTGACACTCATTTTCCAATTGGGATTGTTGTTCGGGAGTCAGCCAGCATAGCGGCGGCTGATTCCAAGGCAAAGAAGCTAGCACTTTTAATCGTAAAGATTCATTATCCAGAATTTTTAACTCACTTGTAGCTTGACTGTCAGTTTTTGAATTTTCTCTGCTAGCCATTTCTCAAATAACTCATTTTGTAGTGCTTGCTTGAGTTGAGTATCTTCTAAAGACGCTGGCAGAAATTGTTCTACTCGAAACAAACCATAAGGTCCTTCTCCTTGGGGAGAGTCTTTGCCAACGATTTCTATTGGTCCTATTAATTGTCCAGGACTTGCCACATCAATAGCTGCCCGTAATATATCCGGCATACTTCCTCGGCTGACTATTCCCATCATGCCGTTCACAATTCGGTCATCTGAAAGTGAATACTCTTTAGCTAGTTGCTCAAAACTACCTCCTTCTTCAATTTGGGTTTGTAGTTCGTCTGCCAATTCTCGATTATTAACAACTATCCGAGAAAGTACCACCCGATCCAAAAAGATTTTGCGTTCAATAAAATATTCTTGGATTTTTGGTTCCGTGACTACAGCTTTCAGCTTTTCTAACTTGTAACCAAAAGTAACTGATGTGTGAAATGCGGCGTAATCTGTGTTATTGGTTTTTAACCATTCTTGAAAACTTTGGGGGTCAGTCAGTTGATTTTTCAGTCTAAAGTCAATAATGGACTGTTCGGTTATTGCTGTACCAATTTCAATATCGTCTCGTGTTCGGATTTCTTGCTCAATTACGTGCTGGCGGAGAATATCCCCAATGAACTGCCCCAATTTTCCAGAGGCTTGCAGGTATTTTACAGCTTCCTCAATAGAAATTATTTGGTCATTAATTGTCAAAAATGATAAAGATTCCATGAATTAATTATGTGAAAATGGTTAAACACTTATAGGACTTTTAAATTAAATCATATAGAGATCATCTGGTCGTTGATGAATAACAATGATAAAGATTCCATGAACTAATTACATCTAAACAGTCAAAAAATTATATAGCTACTCAATACAATAATTTTTTCCATGATTATGTTTACAGTCTAGCGGGGACAAAACAGGATTGAAAATTTCAGAGGTAGTGCAGTAGTAAAGCAGATTGCTTATTTCCTACCACTGTCCCTCATGAGTATTGGGTATTGAGTGCTGTTAGCAGTAGCGGGGCGTTTAGACCTTTCTTAGTGCTGAGTGGAGAATCTCACTTCTTTATTCAGAACTCGCACAAGAGGAACCGTTTCGTTTTACCTAATGCCCAATTCCCAATTCCCAATGCTCGATCTACTTAATGATATTTATCCATGTCCAGGAAAGTAGCACAGCCGCGATCGCACCGATTAATGTATTAAAAATATTTACTACCTCATTGGTCAGCCAGGTATACTTAGATTGCAATGTTGCCCCAATCACACTTTCTAAGTTAGTGGCAATAAATGCTGCCAGTACACACCAAGCGACTCCTAATAGATCGATTAAACCAACTCCCCAACCAACAAATGCGATCGCTACAGAAGCCACAATACCAGCTAAAGTCCCCTCCAAGCTGACCGCTCCTTCTGTACCGCGAGTCACCGGTTTGAGTGTGGTAATTAGAAAGGTGCTTTTACCATACGCTTTACCAACTTCACTTGCAGTAGTGTCAGCCAGTTTGGTACTGAAACTTGCTACATAACCTAGTAATAATAGAGACTGGAGATTGGGAACTAAAGATTGGGAACTAGGTACAAGAAATCCCGAATTTATTATCCCTACTCCCAAGGCACACAGCGCCCCGGTCAAAGCTGAACCCCAGACATTCTCCGGGCCCCTTGCCCCAGAACGCTTTTCGGCAATTCCTTCAGCCTCTTTCTGCGCCATACCGATGCGGGTAACACCAGAACCAACCAGAAAATAGAACATTACTACTGTATATCCTTGCCAGCCTAGAGTTACCCAAATTAGGATGGCCAGAAACCACGCATGAAATGATCCAGCAGGCGTAAGTAGCTTTTTCGGGGCAATCCAAGCTAAACCCAATAGAATTGTGTTTAATACTACTGCCACCAACCAGGGATTAACAGAATCAATTAAGGATGACATCAGCAATTAATCATGAGTAATTTTGTCTTAACATGAACAGAATAACGAATTTGTCATGCTTAGTGCTTAGTTCCTGAAACCTCTCCAGTTAAAGTAATATGTTTGTATTGTTAACTAAATTGCATCCCATCACCCTCAAAGCTGAGTGTAAAACTACAAACAACGTTTTACATATAGACTGCAATATTTATTAAAGGAGGTCGATTAAACAAAATGCAAAAATTTTGTTTAGTTGAGTGGACTCTTCTAGTAACTGATCCAAAGCACTTTATTATGGTGCATTAAGTTTTCAACACACCATCTATCATAAAGTTGTCAGCTTGGAAATCTCCGTTACTGAGTGTCGGCCCAGGCAAACATAAATTAGTATACCTGCACAAGATAAAGGAGTCACCTAAAGAATTAAGTGTAAATTATGTAAATATAGGGCGAAGTCTTTAGCCACAAGTTGCAGTGACTGAATGGTACTCAGTTCCTAGTTTTAGTTATAAAGATCAAGGATATAAATTATTGTCAGCTAAAACTGTGTTCAAGTTGACGACAATCAAAACTTAACAGAATAAATTATAGATAGCATCAACTACTAATATCTTTTCCAAAAGCTATGAGCCAAACTTTATTCCATCTTGCTTTCCCTGTGAGTGACATTGCCCAAACAAAAGCATATTACGTGGATGGATTGGGCTGTATTCCTGGTCGTGAAAACCATCATGCGCTGATTCTAAATCTCTATGGTCATCAACTAGTAGCTCACGTAACAAAAGAACCCTTAATACCACAACACAGTATATATCCCAGACACTTTGGACTAATTTTTACCCAAGAACGTGACTGGCAAGACTTACTAGAAAGGGCACAACAACAACAGCTACTTTTTCGCGAAGAAACCAAAAATCGCTTTGTCGGTTCTCTTCTTGAACATCGCACTTTCTTTTTAGAAGATCCTTTTTATAACCTTATGGAATTCAAGTACTATCGTCACCCAGAAGCGATTTTTGGGAGTTACGAACATACGCAAATTGGGGATAGAACTTAAGTAATTCGTAATTCGTAATTCGTAATTCGTAATTCGTAATTAAAGATGAATAGATTCAGGGTGGTAAGTATCTTGGCTACTAATTGGATGCTTTTTTCAGGAAGGGCAGCTTAATAGGCTTTGTTAAAGCTGCTTTTACTGCTGCTAAACTCCTTGGATCTGTTAGCATCCAAGGGTGTAGGGCAACTGGTACTATTACTTCGCTTCCTACGGGCATTTGTGAACTATTCGCTGGGACAATCATCAAATCATAAGGTGTCCAGATCGAAGTAAAATCTAATTGCTCCAATATTACAGCATCAGAATTTAAATCCTTGAGAAAAATGCTGTCGGGGCGCATTTGCACGCAACCAGGACGCTGGGAACCATAAGCAACCACAGTTCCATTATGGGGTGAAGAGATCGTAATAAATCTCTGAATACGGTTAATTCCTCCCAGTCGCTGGATATAGTAACGGCTGACAATCCCTCCCATGCTGAAGCCTACTAAATCTAGCCCTTGTTCTGGTGCAAAGGTGGCTGTAACATAATCGGTTAGCTGCCCTGCCAATTCATCAAGACCCACATCACCATTATTAGGAAACAGATCAAGAGAATATACAGGCCACCCCTGCAATCCTAAGTAACCTGCCATTTTATGAAAAACTGCCCCCGTATCGTCAATGCCGTGTACCAATAACACAGGATTGCGCTGCTGATTTTCAGTATTCATCTCTAAAATCTGGCTGAATGAAGTCTGTACAAAATGTAACTGAGTGCCGTTGCTATCTGCCAACAATCTATGACACTCCTCCCACTGGTTAAAAGTAAACTGCTTGCTTTTTTCCAATCAATAATTTTCAAACGAAGAAGTGTTAATTTTTATAAAGCTTGCTTTCAGAATCTTGCTCTTAGTTACAGTAAAATTTAATAATTAGTTCTCGGTGTATGAAGGTCGCAAGTGCTTGCATAAAGAACATTTGCCCTATAGTTTTACTACAATGTTGATTAAGCACAAATCTATAAGGGTTGTCACCAGAACGAGTTGACACCAAAGCAGAAAATGTTACATTTTTTCGTAATTTTTAACAATTACGGTCGAGTTCCAAATATACAAGGCAGGAGTAATTGTAATGGATTTTATCAAAAAGTTAATTTCAGGGATTCTCGGTTTCGTGACTGGGATTCTTGGTTTCGTGACTGGGTTGTTACCTGGTAAAAAACAAAGCAATGGTTACTTTTTAGAACTGGACGAAGCAACCAGTCAACCGAAACCAGCACCATCAAACGGTAAAAAGGCTGCGGCACCAGCAGTATCTCCGGCTGCAAAGAGTCCTGAACCTCAAACTGCTAAAGCAACCACAACTGCGACAAAGACCAAAGTAGAAGCATCTCAGAATGGTAAAGCTGTCAAAGCTGAACCCGCTAAAGCAGCCGCCACCGTTAGCCCAAAAACACCTGCTGAAACCACCTTTGCACCTAAATATCTTGCTCCTTCGACTACTAGCTCTAATGGTCGTCGCCGTCCAGGTGCGAATATGAGTGCTTACCTAGACATGGCACGTCAGGTTAAAACGCCTAACACGTCTAACAATTGATAGAGAGGCGAAATTGCCCGTCTCTACAAGTTAAATGTAAATCCGCAAAGTTAATATAACTTTGCCAGTTGTAGATGGAGGAACTCTCCAAACTAGGAGCGATCGCTTAATTTTCTCCACTACAACTTCACCTTTTACAGTAGAGGCTTTTTCATCCAATAACTACTCTCCCTAAAATTCTGGTCTTTTGCCGGATTTTACCAATTGTTTGGTCTTGTAGGTTGATGATAAATGTTTTTAACTGGATTTTTGTTGAGCCCCAAAATTTAAAAACCTGGCGATTATAAATCAATACGGTTCTAAGTGCTACTTGTACAAAATCGTGGGTTTTGAGACGCGATAAATCCACGTCTCTACAAGTATTTTGGTTTTATCGGAACTGTATTGGATTATAAATGGCCAGGCTTACAATTTAAACTAAAATTCAGCACTTTGTGGTGTACGCGGAAAAGGAATCACATCGCGGATATTTCCCATACCCGTCATAAATTGCACGAGTCGTTCAAAACCCAGGCCGAAACCAGCGTGGGGAACAGTTCCATAACGACGTAAATCAAGATACCACCACAAATCTTCTGGCTTTAATCCTTGCGCTAACACGCGGCGTTCTAAAACCTCTAGGCGTTCTTCACGTTGGGAGCCACCGACAATCTCGCCAATTTTGGGTGCGAGAATATCCATTGCGCGGACGGTTTTTTCATCGTCGTTCAAGCGCATATAAAAAGCTTTGATTTGCGCTGGATAATCTGTAACAATTACTGGCTTTTTAAACTGTTGTTCAGCTAGGTAGCGTTCGTGTTCTGATTGTAAATCTAAACCCCAACTCACAGGATATTCAAATTTAACATCAGCTTTTTCTAAAACTTTGATGGCTTCTGTATAAGTTAAGCGTTCAAACTGATTATTAATAATATTTTCGGCTGTCGCCAACACAGATTTATCAATGCGTTCATTGAAAAATTCCATATCTTCTGGGCAGGTTTCTAACACATATTTAAAAATGTGTTTGAGAAACGCCTCAGCCAAATCCATATCGCCTTCTAAGTCACAAAAAGCCATTTCTGGCTCAACCATCCAAAATTCTGCTAGGTGGCGCGAGGTGTTGGAATTTTCTGCACGGAAGGTAGGGCCAAAGGTGTAGACGTTACTAAACGCCATTGCCATGACTTCCGCTTCCAACTGGCCGCTAACTGTTAAATATGTGGGTTTCGCAAAAAAGTCTTGGCTGTAATCTACTGCTTGGTTTTCTGTGCGGGGAATATTCTTTAAATCTAAACTGGTAACGCTAAACAGTTCACCTGCGCCTTCACAATCGCTAGCGGTGATGATAGGGGTGTGTACCCATAAAAAGCCTCTTTCTTGGAAAAATTGGTGAATTGCTGCCGAACAAGCATTTCTGACGCGGAAAACTGCACCAAAAGAATTAGTCCGCGATCGCAAATGTCCAATGGTTCGCAGAAACTCAAAGGAATGACGTTTCTTTTGCAGGGGATATGTATCGGGATCAGCTTCGCCGTAAACTTTCACAGACTCGGCTTTTAACTCAATCCGTTGTCCTTTACCAAGGGAAGCCACCAGTACCCCTGTAGCCTCAACAGCAGCACCCGTATTCAATTTTTTCAATATAGCTTCGTAATCCAGCAAATCCTGATTAATGACGACTTGCAAATTAGCTAGTGATGAGCCGTCATTGACTTCAATAAAAGCAAACCCTTTGGACTCGCGCTTCGTCCGCACCCAGCCTTGCACTTGGAGGGACTCATCAGGTTGGCCACTTCGCAATATTTCTGCAATCCGTCGATTTACCATATTTACCCAGCATAAGACTTTAATATCCAGCCTATGATAACGCCCATTCCACCAAAGCGGACGACTTGCCAGAAAGGTTTTTTCAGGCTACGCCAAGAAAATAACTGGCTTTCTAAGTTCACTTCTAGCCTTTCCAACTGCTGTTGAATGTGCCGTAACTCTGCTTTGATTTCTGGTGTCTGAGATTTATTGTGCTTTAGTTGATCGCGGCGCTGTTGCCATTGTGCCTGTTGTTGGCGATCGCGTTGCACTTGATCGTAACGCTCTTTTAAGGATAGGAGCGATCGCTCTACTTCCTCTAGTTCTTGTTCAAAATCTGGTTCTTGATTTTCTGCTGACGACTGTGATTGTTTTGGCGGCTTCATTTACAAGTAGTAAAGTAGAAGTAAATGCAAATGTGCCAATAGTTATGTCCCAATCTACCCAGCTGCCGAAAACCAGTCAACTGAATGAACTTAGTACTCTGGAACTAGCTCAAGCTCTCATGGAAAGACTGAGTATTTCCCCTAACGATTGGCATCGCCTCAAGTCTAACCGCAATTCCCGCGCTAATGAACAAGTGGCAGCAGCAATTGTGTATCTTTTAAAGAATCAGCCACAAGAAGCTCAAGCTAGATTAGAACAGGCAATTGGTTGGTTAGATCGCTCCATCTCGGCCCCTCCCTGTCCAACTCACGGCAAGTAGAGAATGGGGAATGGGGAATGAAAATTAATCAACTAATAACTTTCCCCATTCCCAACTCACAATTCCCTACTCCCTCATGGGAAATAAAGAATAGGGAATAGTTAGTAAAAAACAATCAATTAATAACTTTTCCCACTCCCCTTTTATCGTCGCAGAGATAGTCCCCGGCGAGTTTCCATTTGTTTACAAAGCCTTAATTCTGTGCCTTTGCGGTTCCACTCAACCTGATCAAAAATTTGGTGGAGAAGACATAAACCACGACCACTTTCTGATTCATCTGGTGGTAAATAGTCTGTTGGCTCTTCTTCAATAGTAGATGAAGGAGTAAAGCCACTACCCTGGTCTGATATTATCCACCAATATTGATTATCAATTAAGGAAAAACGGACTACAACTGTTTTACTTGGGTCAAGATTATTGCCATGTTTAGCTGCATTTACTAGGGCTTCTTGAAGCCCTAGCCGCAGTTCTGCTTGTAATTTGGCTGGAATTTCTGCCAACAGTAAATCTAAGATTGGACAAAGGTAGAGGGTTGAGGCAAAACTAATAGTGCCCCAATAACGTGCAACTGGACGGAGTGAAATTGTAATCACAAGAGAAACCCCATAGCTTTCAGTTAGCTAGACATCAGTTTGCTATTACAGGCACCCTGATAAAACTTGAGGTGGTCATGCTGCCTTCAAACTTGCGTCTTTAAAACTAAATTTTGAAAATGCTAGGGAGCATTAGCCCTATAGTATGAGTTGAGATTGTTTGGATATATAACGGCTGCAATAGTTTTGATAATGATGTTAGCAACTTAAAAAGATGCTAGTAATTTGACCGAGTATTGGGATACTCTAGTTAATTGCCGATTTGTCATTTACACAATCCAATTCATATTTATAAGAACCTATGCAACTTGAATTTATTTAAACGAAAAGTAATTTTTATTTTCAGCTTAATTCAATTTTAGCATCTTTAGTATGCACTAGACTAAAATTTTCAAATTTCAGTTTTTGTAAAGGAATTACTATCCTTGTGCAAATGTGATAGCACAAGAAATGCGGCAGCTTCAACATGAGCAGTTTGAGGAAAAAAATCAGCAGGTTGTACCCGTGTGATGGTATATTGCCCATCTTCACAAAGCAATTTCAAGTCACGGGCGAGGGTAGATACCTTACAGCTGACGTAAACTATCCGAGATGGTTTCAGTTGCCGTAAAGTGTCGATGACAGCGCGATCGCACCCCTTACGTGGCGGATCGAGTATTACTACTTCTGGTATTGTGCCCATTTTAGGAAGTAATTTCTCTACTGCCCCGACTTGGAAGGTCACATTATCAATTCCGTTGCGGTGGGCATTCAAAATAGCTTGTTCTACTGCTGCTGGTTGCACTTCTAATCCTGTAGCAATCCGTACTTTTTTGGCGAGGGGTAAAGTTAAAGTGCCAATACCACAGTAGGCATCAACCAGCAACTCATGCCCTTGAAGATTGAGTTCTGATTGAATTATCTGCAATAGTGCCTCTGCTGTTTCTGTATACACTTGGAAAAATGTATCTGGGCGTACTTGAAATTCCAGTCCAGCAAAGTTTTCACGCAGGTGGGGGACTCCAGCGATGCAACGAGTTTCTAATCCAAATATAGCATTTGTGCGATCGCCATTGCGATTGAGTGACACTCCCACTAACTGCGGATAACGCTTTAACCATTCCTGGGCTTGGGTTTCAATTCCTGATAAATTCCAGTCTTTTACCACCAAAGTCAACAACATTTCTCCAGTGTGTCGGCCAATGCGTAAACCCAGATGGCGAATTTTTCCCTGATGGCGCTGTTCGTCATAAATTTGCCAACCTTGTCGTTGAATATCTTGCTTAACTTCGGCAAGTAAGGGATTTAATCGCGCATCTTGGACTGGACATTGATTTAAGTTAATTAATTGGTGACTACCTTTTTGGTAGTAACCAGCTTGTACCTGTCCTGTTGCCGATGTACCCAAAGGATATGTAGATTTATTACGGTAGCCTAAAGCAGAAGGGGCGGCGAGTACCGGATTTACCGGTGGTTGGACAAAACCGCCAATGCGTTCTAAAGCTTGGATAACTTGATTTTGCTTGGCTACTAGCTGGTAGTCATAATTAATATGCTGCCACTGGCAACCACCGCATTTGTCCGCCACAATACAATTGGGTCTTATACGGTGGGAGGATGGCTCTAATAGCTCGTGGAGCTTCCCGTGGGCGTATTTTGGTTTAACATGAACCAAGCGGATAATGGCGCGATCGCCCGGTACAGTATCTGGGACAAACACTACACGCTCATCAGCGCGTCCCACCCCATCACCTGTATCACTCAGGTTAGTGATCGTCACTTCAATTAATTCACCCTGTTGCCAAATTATTTTAGTCATTAGTCATTTGTCATTAGTCATTTGTCATTTGTTATTGGGCATGGGGCATTGGGCCAAACAGTTCCGTTAGCGGTAGCGGGGCGTTTAGCCCGTGAAGAGTTAGGAGTTACGAATTCTCCCCCTGCTTCCCCACTCCCCACATCCCACTCCCCATTCCCCAAAAGTTTCAATTCAATACATAAGTAGCTCCTATCTCTTCACTTGTGTACCTCCGACTCGCTAAACTAACAGATAATATTTCAGGTGATTTCAATCATCATGACTGTAATTAGCCAAGTTATTCTCAAAGCCGACGACGAACTGCGTTATCCCAGCAGTGGCGAACTTAAAAATATCAAAGACTTTTTGCAAACCGGCGTACAACGGACGCGGATTGCGGCTACCTTAGCCGAAAACGAAAAAAAGATAGTTCAAGAAGCAACCAAACAACTTTGGCAGAAGCGTCCTGACTTTATCTCCCCCGGAGGTAATGCTTACGGAGAGCGCCAACGCTCTCTATGTATCCGTGACTTTGGCTGGTACTTACGTCTAATTACTTATGGTGTGCTTGCTGGCGACAAAGAGCCGATTGAAAAAATCGGTTTGATTGGTGTGCGGGAAATGTACAATTCATTGGGCGTTCCCGTGCCTGGAATGGTAGAAGCGATCAATTCCCTCAAAACAGCTTCTCTTGGCTTATTGAGTGCGGAAGACGCTGCTGAAGCAGCACCCTACTTTGATTACATCATTCAAGCGATGTCTTAATACAAAGTGTGTGTTGGTTCTAGGAGTATACTTCCGGTCTAGTAGAGTGAGTGCAAGACATTAGCACTCGATAGGGATAAGATACCGAATTTGATCATACCCTCCCCACAATTGGTAGTGGCTGTGGCAAAATATCTGTCAAGTTACCAACCAGTTGTGGGGAAATTTATTTAAGTAATAGTTATGGGGCATTTCTCAAAGGATGAAGGATATACAGACATAAAAAACCGACAGTCCTTGGTTAAGGCTGTCGGCAATTAAGTGTGTTCCCTATTAATGACTCGGCTAGAGTTCAGTTGTCATTAATTATGCCTAGTTAGCGATCGCAGAGAGACGATCATAATCATAGATATGTGTGATTCTCGTCACTTGATTGTTACAGCTAAACTGCATACACCCGAATAATCTCTGAGTCTTAGTAAATCTATGCAAATTTGGAACTAAGAATATATACGCTAGTAGATAATTTGTCAGCTTAAAAGCAAATAACACCGATTAGACACTTACAAGGTAAAACACCAGACGGAGGAATTCCCAAACCTATGCCCCGTTTGCTAAACTGCTGTAGCAGAAAGAGCTATCTGCAAAGATAAATTTCTCAAAGCCCGTCGTAGACAAGATAATGGAGTTTCCATTGCTGTTGAAAGTGATAGTGGCATTAAGGGTATTGCCCGAAATAACCCCAGATACAAAGAGTTCAGAGCGATTGAAAGCGCTGAGATCGAGGGTGTCAAAACCATCTCCGCCATCAACAGTTGCAGCACCAAATCCTTTCAAGTAGTCATTCCCAGCGCCTAGAGCAATGTTGATTCCGCCACCGATGGTGACTTTCTGTTGAACTCCATCTAGGATGCTGGTAGCGATAATTTGGTCGTTGCCGTTGCCAGTCTTGATGATTCCTTCTCCATAAATACCATAGGCAGTACCACCAATTGTTGCTGTCGCCTGTCCGGTAAGCTTGTCAGAACCATTGCCAGTATCAATTATTCCATCATTGACGATGCCATAGGCGGTGGAGTTTGTTCCAGAACTGTTGCCATCACCAGTAATCTTGTCATTGCCCCACTCTGTAGTGATGGTGCCGTCTTTAGTGTTTTGAATGCCAGTTCCAGTACCTACATCGCCGATCCCAGCAGGAGCGATACCGCCTTTGCCGCCAATGCCGGTACCGATAATTGTGTCCTCTCCGTTTTCGGTATCCAGTTTGCCAGTATTGGCAATCCCAATTCCAGTACCGCCTTTGCCACCGGCGCTCTCAGTAAGGCCATCTATGCTAGCCCCACCATTACCACCAGTACCAGTACCAGTGATAGTGTCTTTTTCGTTACCTGCATTCAGACTACCACTATTAGCGATGCCTGTTCCAGTACCGCCCTCACCGAAGAAAAACTTGTCGCCACCCATACCGCCAGTACCGATACCAGCGATCATGTCTTTTCCGTTCCCTCCATTCAGACTACCAGTGTTAACGATGCCGGTTGCAGTACCGCCGTCGCCAGTATTAGGAAAGCCCTCTGCCCCGATACCGCCGATAGCTGTACCGACGATCGTGTCTTCTCCGTCTCCGCTATTCAGACTACCACTGTTAGCAATACCGATTCCAATACCGCCGTCGCCAGAGGAGGGACCGCCAGTGCCGCCGATATCACCAGCACCTGTACCAACGATCATGTCGTTTCCGTTCCCTGTATTTAGACTGCCACTGTTAGCAATACCGGTTCCAGTACCGCCATTAGCGCCGCCTAAGCCATTGCCACCGGAGAAGCCGCCGAAGCCACCGTTGCCGCCAGTACCAGTGCCGCTGATCGTGTCATTTCTGTTCCCTGCATTAATCTTGCTACTATTGCTCATGCCAGTCCCAGTTCCGCCGTTGCCTTTACCGGTGCTGGTATCGGTGTTGCCGTTGCCGCCGTTGCCACCATTACCGATGCCTGCGATCGCGTCTTTTCCATTTCCTGTATTCAGACTGCCACGGTTAGCGATGCCATTGGCATTCCCACCCTCAATGGAGCCGCCGATGTCGCCGATGCGACCAGTACCTGTGCCCCGAACGGTGTCATTCCCTGAGCGCGTACAAATGAAACCTCCAGTTAAAATATCAATACCTATTGCTGGAGATGCATTTAACTGTTCTCCCATCAGAGTGTCAGAACCGGGGGTGCCGATGAAATTGGGTGGAACGGTAAGTTTAGGCATGATCAAAATCCTCGCTATTAAATTTTAGTGCGGTCAATTTACTAATTGGAATGAGTAGTTTCTCAAAAAATAAATTCCCAGAATCCTTTCTTCAAAAGCCACTTAGTTCAGTTATTGAGTTCGCTGTTGTATGAGTCACTTCAAGCGAATGAAATGCCAGCCAACGAGATAATTGAGATTACAGGGCATTAAAACTTGCGATCGCATCGCATCCTATTTTTTCTGCATTCAACTAGTGGCGCATCTGACAGGCTGATAGCCATTTCTATAATCTGGCAATGACCTATGTATATTACAAGGGGATAAATTTTATTACTTCACTCTTACCAGTATATTTACCAGTGATTTAGCGTTAAATACAATCTATCTTTAGGTGTACAAAAATATGGATCTTTAAGTAAATTTATTTATTTTTTTAAATCTTGAGCGTCATATAGTTATAAACTATGCTAATAAATGCACCTACAGGGCAAGTAAATCGATAGAATAATGCTCTGTACAATTGGTGCATAATTTCCATGACCGCCACATCTCCTGCTTTTTTTTCCCCTCAAGAAATCGCTGCTGAAGGTCTTAAACCAGAAGAATACGCAGAAATTGTCCGTCGGTTAGGCCGTCATCCCAACAAAGCTGAACTGGGAATGTTCGGGGTAATGTGGTCAGAGCATTGCTGTTACAAAAATTCTCGGCCTCTACTCAAACAATTTCCTACTGAGGGGCCCCGCATCCTCGTAGGGCCTGGTGAAAATGCTGGTGTTGTAGATTTGGGTGACGGACTCCAACTAGCTTTTAAGATTGAATCTCACAACCACCCATCAGCTGTAGAACCATTTCAAGGTGCAGCAACGGGAGTAGGCGGTATTCTTAGAGATATTTTTACAATGGGTGCGCGTCCTATTGCTCTATTAAATTCCCTGCGTTTCGGTTCTCTAGAAGATACCAAAACTCAAAGGTTGTTTCAAGGTGTAGTGGCTGGGATTTCACACTATGGTAATTGTGTAGGAGTACCCACAGTTGGCGGCGAAGTTTACTTTGACCCAGCTTATTCTGGTAATCCCCTAGTGAATGTTATGGCACTAGGATTAATGGAAACCCAGGAAATCGTTAAATCTGGGGCATCTGGCTTAGGAAACCCCGTGCTGTATGTTGGTTCTACCACTGGGCGCGATGGTATGGGAGGCGCAAGTTTTGCCAGTGCAGAATTGAGCGATCAGTCAATAGACGATCGCCCTGCTGTGCAAGTAGGCGATCCATTTTTGGAAAAGTCGTTAATTGAAGCTTGTCTAGAAGCGTTTAAAACGGGTGCAGTTGTCGCCGCCCAAGATATGGGAGCAGCTGGAATCACCTGTTCTACCTCGGAGATGGCGGCAAAAGGTGGAGTAGGAATTGAACTAGATTTAGATAAAATTCCTGCAAGAGAAACGGGGATGGTTCCTTATGAATATTTGCTTTCGGAATCTCAAGAAAGAATGCTATTTGTTGCCCATAAAGGGCGTGAGCAAGAATTAATCGACATTTTCCATCGTTGGGGACTTCAAGCCGTTGTCGCTGGTACTGTCATCGCTGAACCCATTGTGCGGATTCTCTTTCAGGGTGGAGTAGCAGCAGAAATTCCCGCCGAGGCTTTGGCGGAAAATACCCCACTATATAACCGTGAATTGCTGGCAGAACCGCCAGAATATGCTCGTCAAGCTTGGGAATGGACTCCTGATTCTTTACCTGCTTGCACAACTGCTGGCATAGAACTCCAAGGAGGTGTGCAAAGTTGGAATGATATTCTGTTAACTTTGCTCGATACACCCACGATCGCATCTAAAAACTGGGTATATCGTCAATATGACCATCAAGTACAAAATAATACAGTCATACTCCCCGGTGGCGCTGATGCAGCTGTTATCCGGTTGCGCCCTCTTGAAGAAATTCCCAATCTCAAATCTAAAATCCCAAATCTCAAATTAGGGGTGGCTGCAACAGTAGATTGCAATCCTCGTTATGTTTATCTTGACCCCTACGAGGGAGCTAAGGCAGTGGTGGCAGAAGCTGCACGTAATCTTAGCTGTGTGGGTGCAGAACCTCTGGCGGTGACGGATAACCTAAATTTTGGCTCTCCAGAAAAACCGATTGGTTATTGGCAATTAGCAGAAGCTTGTCGCGGTTTGGCAGAAGGTTGTCGAGAATTGGCGACACCAGTCACAGGCGGAAATGTCTCTTTATACAATGAAACCCTAGATTCTCAAGGCATCCCACAACCTATTTATCCCACTCCTGTAGTGGGGATGGTAGGGTTGATTCCCGATATCACCAAAATTTGTGGACAAGGTTGGCAAGCATCAGGTGATGTGATTTATCTTCTCGGATTGCCTCTGGCATCCAAAATCAGTTTGGGAGCATCCGAGTATTTAGCTACTATCCACAATACTGTTGCCGGAAAACCGCCACAGGTAGATTTTGACTTGGAACGCCGCGTCCAAAAAGTTTGTCGGGAAGGAATCCGTAATGGTTGGATACGTTCAGCCCATGATTCTGCTGAAGGGGGAGTGGCGATCGCACTTGCCGAATGTTGTATTGCT
This sequence comes from Nostoc sp. UIC 10630, assembly GCF_010747425.1. Lineage (NCBI taxonomy): Bacteria > Bacillati > Cyanobacteriota > Cyanophyceae > Nostocales > Nostocaceae > Nostoc > Nostoc sp. UIC 10630. The sequence continues at coordinate 4,749 of NZ_JAAGOG010000014.1, read as the reverse complement.
GGAAACCTTGGTGCCGAAATCAATTTAGAAATAGCAACAACGCAGTTAAACCGTGTCGATGAGGTACTGTTTGCCGAAGGTGGTGCCAGAATTTTAGTCTCTATAGCATCAGAACAACAAGAAATTTGGGAATCATACTTACAGGAACATCTGGGTCAAGAATGGCAAAAACTCGGTATAGTCGATAATTCTCACATCGGTTTGGGGGTTTTCACCACTGATAACCAAACCTTAATCAAAGTTACGATCGAAGATATGAACGATCGCTATTTCCATGCGATCGCTAGGCGTATCGCCAACCAAACCACTATTTCTGAGTCCTGAGTATTTAGACTTCACTCAGAAATCAGCACTAATCACTCAGAACTATTAGCGTCTCTGAGCATAATTACGGTACTGTTTTAATAGATGGTTAAAGATTTATTAAGAAATCAACAACTATCTATAGACATAATCCCAGTGACTTGACCCCCCCCACCAGGAGCAAAGCTAGCATGATCTCTATTCATTCTGTCACTTCGGATGAATACCCCGACCCTACCAACAACCCAATCAATAGTCATGAAAATCAGCCTGACAAGCCAGAAGAAGCTTGTGGTGTTTTTGGCATCTACGCACCAGGAGAAAACGTTGCTAAACTGACCTACTTTGGATTGTACGCCCTCCAGCATCGGGGTCAAGAATCAGCTGGGATTGCCACCTTTGAAGGTACAAAAGTCCATCTCCACAAAGATATGGGCTTGGTATCTCAAGTTTTTAATGAAACCATCTTGGATCAATTGCCTGGTAGCCTTGCTGTTGGTCACACTCGCTATTCCACCACAGGTTCTAGCCGCAAAGTTAATGCCCAACCCGCAGTCCTGGAAACTCGCTTAGGTTCATTAGCTCTTGCACACAATGGTAATTTAGTCAATACAGTGCAACTACGTCAAGAGTTGCTTGAGAAAAAATACAACTTAGTCACTACAACAGACTCAGAAATGATTGCTTTTGCGATCGCAGAAGCAATCAATGCTGGTGCAGATTGGCTAGAGGGTTCAATTCAAGCATTTCACCGTTGTGAAGGAGCCTTTAGTTTAGTTATTGGCACTCCTAACGGTGTTATGGGTGTCCGTGACACTAATGGTATTCGTCCCCTAGTAATTGGGACTTTAGCAGGTAATCCAGTTCGTTACGTTTTAGCATCCGAGACTTGTGGTTTAGACATCATTGGAGCCGAATACCTGCGAGATGTAGAACCAGGCGAATTAGTTTGGATTACTGAAGAAGGTTTAGCTTCCTATCATTGGAGTCAACAGCCCCAAAGGAAATTGTGTATCTTCGAGATGATTTACTTTGCCCGTCCTGATAGCATTATGCACAACGAGAGTTTGTACAGCTATCGGATGCGCCTAGGACATCAACTAGCTAAAGAATCTTGTGTCGATGCCGATATTGTCTTTGGTGTTCCTGATTCTGGTATCCCTGCTGCGATCGGATTTTCCCAAGCTTCTGGTGTAGCCTACGCCGAAGGACTGATTAAAAATCGCTATGTTGGACGAACCTTTATTCAGCCAACACAAACCATGCGCGAGTCAGGTATCCGCATGAAACTTAACCCGCTTAAAGATGTGCTGGCGGGTAAACGAGTAATTATTGTTGATGACTCCATTGTTCGTGGTACTACCAGCCGTAAACTAGTCAAAACCTTGCGTGAAGCGGGTGCAGTGGAAGTACACATGCGAATCTCTTCCCCACCAGTAACTCACCCCTGCTTCTATGGCATTGATACCGATTCTCAGGATCAGCTAATTGCTGCTACCAAGTCAGTAGCGGAAATTGCCAAGCAACTGGAAGTAGACAGCCTCGCCTATCTCAGTTGGGAAGGAATGCTAGAAGCGACACGAGAAGACACCAATAGTTTCTGCTCTGCCTGCTTTACTGGAGATTATCCCGTGGCGATTCCTGAGCAAGTGAAGCGTTCTAAGTTGAGTTTAGAAAAGGTAGTGGTGTAGGAATAGAAGAAGGGAATAGGGTACAGTTACAGGGTACAGGTTATTCCCTATCACCTGTCACCTGTCGCCTCTGCCCTAATCTCAATGCCCGCTCAAGATAAAATAGGTAAATCCCCTAACAAATATGGTTTATGAACCAGCCAATATCTGAGAGAGTGCGCTGGACTACCGCCGATTTAGAGTTGTTTCCAGATAACGGAAACCGCTATGAAATTATTGACGGAGAATTGTTTGTTACCATAGCGCCTCACTGGAATCATCAAAAAGTCTGTGTCAGAATTATTACTCCATTGGATACCTGGTCACAAGCTACTTTGTTGGGACAAGTCGTACCTGCTCCAGGCATAATTTTTGGCGATAATGATAATGTGATTCCTGATGTTGTGTGGGCTAGCAATGAGATATTGCCCCTGCTTTTAGACGAGGCGGGGCATTTGACTGGTGCGCCAGAACTGGTAGTAGAGGTGCTATCTGCTGGTATTGAGAATGAAAAGCGAGATAGGGAACTTAAACTAAAGCTTTACTCAGCAAGAGGTGTTAGAGAATATTGGATTGTAGATTGGCGTAAGCAGCAGGTGGAAGTTTATCGACGCGAACAAGCGAGTTTAAAGTTAGTTGCTACGTTGTTCAATGGTGATGAGTTGAACTCACCAATATTGCCTAATTTTACTTGCGCGATCGCCTCCTTATTTACTTAACATAAGTTCGCATAATTGCCGTAATTGCTTACTATTAGCAATTTTTAGCTGTGCTGCAAAAACTCAACCTTTGGCAATAACGGGTCAGTCACAATACCCACACCGCTAAAACCCCAACGTTTGAGCAAGTTTCCCAACTGTGTACGCGGAATAGATTCCACAGAGAAGCGATTGGCTAGTTCTGCTGCGTGGGTGTTGAGATAGCTAAGGGCATCAAAGTTTTCCTGAAACAGCAATAAATAACCTGATGTTTCGGTGTCAGGACGAGCTATGAGATAATTACCGTCAGTTTTTGAGCGCACCAAGTAATAGACTTCGGACAGCATGGAGATGGGGATGGGGAGAGTAGGATTTAACCAATGACAAATGACAAATGACTAATTGAGATTTTCTAGGCGAATGCGTGGATCGGCAGCTTTTAACATCAAATCGGCGATTAAATTACCAGCAATCAGCAAGACTGCGCCCATTACCAAGCTTGCCATTAATAAATATAAATCTTGAGCTTGTAAAGCCTGTAAAGTCAACCTCCCTAAACCGGGCCAGTTGAAGAAAAATTCGGCAATGAAAGCACCATTTAATAAACCAGCTAATTCAAAACCCAATAAGGTAATCAAAGGATTTACAGCGTTACGAAGTGCATGAACGTAGATAACACGGTTTTCTGGCAGACCTTTGGCACGAGCCGTTTGGATATAATCTTGACGCAGCACATCCAATAATTCGCCGCGAGTGATGCGTTGTAAACCAGCAAAACTAGTAATTGAGAGGGCAATCGTAGGTAAAATCATGTGCCAGCCGACATCTAAGATTTTGCCAAACCACGTTAATTCTGAGTGATTGATGCTAGTCATACTACCCACTGGGAATAAGGGCGAGGTGATTTGGGCTAAAACCAGCAGTGCCAAGGCCGTGATGAAACTGGGAAAGCCTTGTCCGGCATAGCTAATCACCTGTAAAAGCCGATCTGATAGCTTATTTTGGTTAACAGCAGCAAAAATCCCTAGAGGGATGGCGATCGCCCATGTGACAATTAAAGATGCGATCGCTAATAGCAAAGTAGCTGGTACTCTTTCCCACAACAGCGATGCCACTGAACGTTGATAAATAAAACTCGTGCCAAAATCTCCTTTTGTCAAGATTCGCCATAGCCATAGCCAAAATTGCTCTGGCCAAGACTTATCAAGACCAAACTGCCGCTTAATTTCCTCAATTCTTTCTGGAGATATCTTCGGGTTTTGCCGCAGCGTATCTACATAATCCCCTGGAGCGAGTTGAATAATGAAAAACGACAATGCTGATGCCAAAAACAGAGTTAGTAGTGCCTGCAATACCCGCTTTGCTACATAAATAAAAGTTTCGCTCGTGATTAGCCTGACTAGCCAATCCCTACCTGTCTCCAAGGAAATTCTCGTAGATGTCATTTGTCCTTTGTCCTTTGTCCTTTGTTATTTGTTATTTGCCCTTTGCTAATGACCAATGACTAATGACCAATGACAAATAACTAATATTCAATTAGAGAGATAATCGGCACGTCCGGCAAATATTTACGCCCTTCTAAATCCCGTAGCTCGATAATAAACCCAAATCCTACTAATTCGCAGCCAATCTTCTGCACTAACTTTGCTGTTGCAGTCGCAGTTCCACCCGTGGCAATCAAATCGTCCACAATCAAAACTCGACTACTTTCATGTAAAGCATCTTGATGCAGTTCCAGACAGTCAGTACCATACTCTAGGTCATATTCAATTGAGTGAACTGCGGCTGGTAACTTACCTCTTTTGCGGATGGGAATAAAACCAGCCCCTAATTGATAAGCCAGAGGTGAGCCAAAAATAAATCCTCTTGACTCTATACCAATTACATAATCTGGTTTTATTTCAGCTTCGTTGCATTTTTGTGTTAAAAAGTCAATAGTATAGCGTAATCCCTCTGGATCGCGCAGTAATGTAGTAATATCCCGAAATAAAATTCCGGGTTTGGGAAAATCTGGAATGTCACGAACGAGAGACTTCAAATCCATAAAAAGGGGAATGGGGAATGGGGAATGGGGAATG
>NZ_JAAGOG010000297.1:0-7556 GCF_010747425.1 Nostoc sp. UIC 10630 | reverse complement strand
CTGCTCCCCTGCCCCTCTGCTTCTAGCGAAGGGATTGGAGATAAATTTATCTTGTGTTAATTCAGGGCGATTGAGATATTCTCGTGCCAGCCCCTCCCCACCAATATATAATTCGCCAGTAACACCAATAGGTACTGGTTGTAAACATGTATCTAATATATAAATTTGCGTGTTTGTAATGGGACGACCAATAGGAAAATATGTGGCTGATGGTAACTCTTTAACATAATAATAAGAAGAAAATGTTGTATTCTCTGTAGGACCATAAACATGAATTAAATACTTTGGCGCACCATGTTTAAGAACCTTTTTAACCCATCTTTTATCAACAGTCTCTCCACCAAACAGTAAGTACTGCAACGAAGTAAAAGCTTGTGGAACATCTCTGGCAATCTGTTGAAATAAGGCAGTAGTCAAAAACAGAATACTGATACCTTCTTCTCGTAGTTTTAATGAAAATTCGTGAGGCGATAGGGTTATATCTTTAGTAATTCCCACAAGTTGAGCGCCGTTAAGCAGCGGTCCCCAAATCTCGAATGTAGCTGCATCAAAAGAGGCATTTGAGGCTTGGGCGACTTTATCAGATGGTAATAATTTTATATAGTTCGTATTGCACACTAGCCGATTTACAGCTTTGTGAGGTACAGCAACTCCCTTGGGTTTTCCTGTAGAACCAGAGGTGTAAATAATATATGCTAAATTATTACTATTTAAATTGCTTTCGGGATTATCTTGCTTTTCTTGGGTAATAATTTCCCAGTCTTTATCTATAGAAATAATTGGTTTTGAGAAACCTTCAAAATGCTTGAGCAAGTTTTCTTGTGTCAGCAACACTGAAACTTGTGCATCTTCAAGCATAAATTTTAGGCGCTCTTGAGGATAACTTGAGTCTAATGGGACATAGACTCCCCCTGCTTTCAGAATACCCAACAATCCGACGATCATTTCTATAGACTGTGAAATACAAATGCCGACTAAAACTTCTGAACATACTCCGATTTTTTGTAAGTGGTGTGCTAGTTTATTGCTGCGAGTATTCAACTCTTGATAAGTCAGTTGCTCGTTAGCAAAGTTTACTGCTATAGAATCAAGATACTGCTGTACCTTTTCTTCAAACAATTGATGGATACACTTATCTTGAGAATAATCTGCTTGGGTGTTATTCCATTCCACCAATACCTGATGTAACTCCGCTTCACTTAATAACGGTAAATTTGCAATTCGTTCTTCTGGATTTGCAACAATAGCTGACAACAGATTTTTAAAATGTTCCACCATCCGGCTAATAGTAGCTTTATCAAATAAATCTGTGTTGTAAACCATTACACCTCGGAGACCTTCAGAATACTCCCAGTTTCCGCCCCATAAGCTCCTAAAATCCTCAGAACACTTCCACAGATGCAGTTCCAAATCAAAACGTGTTTTTTTCAAGTCAATATTCAGAAAGCTAGGTACTAATCCAGGCAGTTCTAGCGCTGACATTGGTGCATTCTGGAAACCAAACACCACTTGAAATAGCGGATGGTAGCTCAAGTTTCGCTCTGGATGCAGTTCTTCAACTAACTTTTCAAACGGCAAATCTTGATGGCTGTATGCTCCTAATGTTACCTCGTGTACTCTGCCTAATAGTTCTCGAAAAGTTGGGTTTCCAGATAAGTTGCTATGTAACACCAAACTATTGACAAAAAAACCAATTATTCCTTCAATTTCGCTGCGGTTACGATTAGCAATTGGCGAACCTACCGCGATATTTTCTTGGTGTGTATAGCGGTAAAGTAATGTTTTAAATACTGCTACCAATGTCATAAATAAGGTGACACCTTCTTGCTGTGACAACTTTTCTAGCGCATCAATTAGCTTGAGCGGTAACTCTAGAAATTGTGTTGCTCCTTGATAGCTTTGTATAGCTGGTCTTGGTTTGTCAATAGGCAAATGCAGTATGGAAATACCCTTTAGTTGCTCTCGCCAGTAAGCTAACTGGGTTTGAAGTACTTCTCCTTGCAACCACTCGCGCTGCCAGTGAGCAAAATCGGCGTACTGAAGAGGCAGTTCTAATAGAGGAGAAGGCTGGTTTTGTGCAAAAGCTGCGTACAGCGTTCCCAGTTCTCGAATCAGTACCCCCATAGACCAATCGTCGCAGATAATGTGGTGCATATTCAGTAATAGAATATGTTCTGTCTCAGAAAGGACGAGGAGTATTACTCGCAGCAATGGGCCGGAAGATAAATCGAAGGGATGTTCTATCTCTGCGGTAATAATGGACTTTGCTTTAATTTCTTGTTCATCATTTGGTAATTGCTGGAGGTCCAGTACAGAAAGAGGTATTGTTAAGTTGGGTGCAATAGCCTGTAGAGGTTGCCCATCCGACACAATAAAAGTTGTGCGTAAGGTTTCGTGGCGACGCACGATTTCGCTAAAAGTCTGTTCTAGTGCAACTAATTTCAGCAAACCTGTCAAACGAATTACTGTCGGCACATTGTAGATACCATTGTCGGTGATCAACTGGTCGAGAAACCATAGCCGTTGTTGAGCAAAAGATGCTGGAAAAACGAAGACTTCTTCAGAAGACATATTGATCCTTATTTTAAATTTTGTGCTTTCTCAATACAAGCTCTTACCTGTGCGGCAAGAATTTGGATATGGGGTTTTCTCAGCATAGTTAGGTGATTACCAGGAATATGATGAATTTCCGTTCCTCCTACAGTTAGCTGATCCCAACCCATACTCGGATCTTCCTTGGCAATGCTTGATTGAACCTTTGTTCTGAAAAGATTAATTCGTTTAGGGTAGGCTTGCGGAACGTAGTTAAGAACTGCTTGGCTATTGGCATAAAAAACACGAAGCATTGGACGAATTGCTAACTCGCTTAAAAGTCTTAACTTGGATTCTTCAGGTATAATGTTGACTGTGGCATCCTCTTTCCGAATGAAGTGAGAGAACAGATTCGTTTGGAGCCGCACAATTTTATTAAAATTAGTCAACCGAGAAGTTAAACTGTTAATTCGATTCTTGATGATAGCGATGATTAGATAAAAATAATCGAGGAAAAAGGGCCATATATATCGCGCAACTGTCGTCAGCAGAAACTTGAAACCACTAGCTAAAGAAGGTATATTGCCTGGAATTGGTGCTAAAGTGTCAAGCACAGCAAGTAAAGCCACTTCTTCCCCAGACTTTTTGAGTTGTTGAGCCATTTCAAAAGCAACCCAACCTCCAAAAGACCAACCTCCTAAAAAATAAGGGCCTTTAGGCTGTACTGTACGCAATGCTTCAATGTAGTGGGTAGCCATATCCTCAATGCGAGTTAATGGAAAACTTTTTCCGTCAAGTCCAATGGGTTGTAACCCATAAAATGGTTGATTTTTTCCCAAATTCTGAGCTAATTCGTAATAAGGGAAAACAACACCAAAAATTGGATGTATGCAGAAGAAAGGTGGACTTGAACCAGCAGGTTGAATCGGAACTAAGGGAGACCACGAGAGAGAATCTGCCTTTGAGGATAGAGCAGTTGCTAAACTTTCAATTGTCGGATTTAAAAATAAGGTAGATAACGGTAATTCGTTCTCAAACTGCTTGTGTATTTGCTTCAGGAGGCGTACAGTTAACAGCGAATCTCCTCCCAAGCCGAAGAAGTTATCGTAAATTCCCACACGCTCAATATTAAGCACTTCAGCCCAAATTTTTGCCAAACTTGATTCGGTTGGAGTCCGAGGAGCGATAAATGTTTTATCTCTTAAGCGGCTAGCCGGACTGTCGAGTTCTATTAGTGCCAGACGATCCACTTTACCACTAGCTGTTAGCGGCAGAGAATCTAGCATTACAAAAGCTTTGGGTATCGTGTATTCTGGTAATTTTTCTTTTAAGAATTTACGTAGTAATGACGAGAAATTTTGCGTCTCCACATTGGGAACAATATAAGCTACCAAGTACTTATCACCAGATACATTTTCTTTAACAATTACTACTGCTTTTTGCACACTCTGATGCTGACTCAGGACTGTTTCAATTTCTGACAACTCAATGCGGAATCCACGAATTTTTACTTGATTATCGATGCGTCCTAAAAATTCAATATTACCGTCCGGCCGATACCGAGCTAAATCACCTGTCTTGTAAAGTCGCGCTCCCTTTTTATCACTAAAGGGATTGGGAATAAAATTTTCAATAGTTAATTCAGGGCGATTGAGATAGCCTTGTGCCAATCCCTCACCAGCTATGTATAATTCGCCAATAATTCCAATTGGTAAAGGTTGTAAATATTTATCTAATATATAAATTCGAGTATTAGCAATAGGGCGACCAATGGGCGGTTTCTCACCCATAGTACTAATCTCTGCAACAGTTGACCAAACTGTTGCTTCAGTAGGCCCGTAAGCATTAAAAAACTGACGCTGAGAGTTCCACCAACGTTTGACAATATCATCGGTACAGGATTCGCCTGCACAGATAATAGTTTGCAATGCCGGCAGTGATTCTGTAGGTAGTACTGCTAATACTGCTGGCGGAAGGGTGACGTGAGTAATAGCTTTTTCGCGCAATAATTGGAGCAAAGTTTGTCCGGGTAGAAGGGATTCTTTGTTTGCTAAATAAAGAGTTGCTCCTGTTTGCAGTGCCATCACAATCTCAAAAATTGAGGCATCGAAGCTTAATGATGCGAATTGCAGAATGCGGTTAATCGGTTGTATGTTGAAAACGTCAATCTGAGATGCCGCTAAGTTAGACAATCCTTGATGTTGGAGCAAAACACCTTTAGGTTTTCCTGTTGAGCCAGAGGTGTAGATAACATAAGCTAGGTTGTCAGATTTTACAACACTGCTTGGGTTTTCTTTGCTGTGTTGTGTAATAGTTGCCCAATCTTTATCTATGTAAACTATAGACAAGAGATCCTCCCAACCCACGCCAGTCGCTCTACTTGGGGAGACCCCATCGCTTTTAGCGTCTCCCCTTGGGAGAAGACCGCGCTGGCTCCCCTTTAAAAGGGGGGCTAAAGAGCAATGAGTGAGCAAGATTGAAACTTGTGCATCTTCTAGGATGAAGTTAAGACGTTCTTGAGGTAGGCTCGGATCTAAAGGCAGGTATGCTCCACCTGCTTTGAGAATGCCTAATAGGGCGATGATCGCTTCTGGGGAACGCTCTACGCAAATACCTACTAAAACGCCAGGTACTACCCCCAATTTTTTCAGATAATGTGCAAGTTGGTTGCTGCGTATATTTAACTCTTTGTAGCTGAGTTGTTCATTGTCAAATACTAGTGCGTTTGCATCGGGAGTTTCCTGCACTTGTGCTTCAAATAAATGATGAAAACACTTGTTCTCTGGATAGTCTCGTTTAGTATCATTCCAATCAATTAATAACTCTTGTCGTTCTTGCACAGTAAGTAAAGACAAATCTGAAATCCGCTGTTCGGGATTGGCAACAATGCTTTCTAGCAGCGTTTGGAAATGTCCCAGCATTCGCGTAATGGTTTTGTCATCAAATAAATCGGTGCTATAAACCATTTGTCCTTTCAAACTTTCCAAGTCTTGCCACAAATGGAATTCTAAATCAAGTTTTGCAGTTTTGCTATCGAACTCAAATAGCGAAAGCGTTAACCCAGATAACTCTAGGGTTTCGATAGGAGTATTTTGTAGGCTAAATACAACCTGAAAAAAAGGATGATAGCTCAAATCTCGCTCTGGGTGAAGTTCTTCCACCAGCTTTTCAAAAGGCAAGTCCTGATGACTGTATGCTTCTAAAGTTACCTCTCGCACTCGATTCAACAATTCTCGAAATGTCGCCTTGCCTGAGAAATCTGTACGTAACACCAAGCTATTGACAAAAAAACCAATTAATCCTTCTAGTTCACTACGATTGCGATTAGCAATAGGTGAACCAACTGTAATATCCTCTTGCTGCGTGTAGCGATAGAGCAAAGTCTGAAACGCTGCCAGCATTGTCATGAACAAGGTAACGCCTTCTTGGTAGCTTAATGCCTCTAGCGCTTGAGTTAAAGAGTGTGGTAGATCTAAAAATTGTTTTGCACCTTTGTAGGTAGGAACTGCTGGTCTTATTCGGTCGGTGGGTAGATTCAGTACTGAAATCCCGTCTAATTGCTTTTGCCAATAAGCTAACTGGGTTTGTAGAGGTGAGGTGCCGTTTGCTCCCACTCCTTGTAGCCACTCCCGTTGCCATTGAGCGAAATCTGCATATTGAATAGGTAGTTCTGGTAGGAGCGTAGATACGGAGTAGCTAGTCGTCAGACATCGCTTATCCCCTGCCAAGGCTTTGTATAATATGCCCAATTCTTTAATTAGCACTCCAATTGACCAGCCATCGGCAACTATGTGATGTAGATTTAGCAGCAGCAGATATTCTGCTTCATCCAGTTGCAGTAGCTTTACTCGTAGTAATGGCCCAGTGGTGAGATTAAAAGGATGTTGAGACTCTTGGGTTACGATTTGTTGCACTCGCGTGTCGCGTTCTGGGCTGTCGAAATTGCGTAGGTCTATTAAGGGAAGAGGTATGGTTAAGCTAGGTGCGTTAGCGCAGCTTTCCGCAGGAATCGCCTGTACTGGTTGTTGCTCTACCATAACAAACCTAGTGCGTAACGTTTCGTGACGACGTACAATTTCGTTGAATGTCTGCTTTAAGGCGGTGAAGTTGAGGGAACCTGTCAAGTGAAGTGCTGTTGACACATTGTAAAATGGATTCCCCGGTGCTAACTGGTCGAGAAACCACAATCGCTGCTGGGCGAAAGAAGTGGGAAAAACGAAAACCTCTGCTTCCTCAGAAAAATTAAGTTCTTCATCATCTGTAAGACTACTGTAAATATACTGGCTCATAAGTGAATGGCAAACAGTTGTGGTGGAATTTGTGGAAACTTTTTTTCAGCCCATCTTGTTGTCAATGCTTCGATAGGAGTTTAGCTTTGAAGAACTTCTGATAGATTATCCATATTTTTTCAAGATAGTGTTCGAGAAAGGCATACTTTGATAGCAGAATTAGTCTTCAAAACAAGATTTCAAGACTTAGTTTTACTTGCTTAGTTATTTAAATTTTCAGAAATGAGGCACAACTTTTTCTTAATTACGATTTATACCAAAATTTTTCATATTTTTACTTAAAATAGACGTATTAACATAGAAAATAAAAGTATCTTACGAATAAGTTTTATTGACAAATTAGAAGATGTATATCAATCTTAAGGCATAGATCAAGCAGTAGGGCAAATGCATCCAACCGACCTTCCGCACCCTAAAGAACTCTTGCAAAAGTTTTTTGTGATATGATCAAGCATTTGCCAATTTGCGATTAGGACTTTGATTATGGGAGGAGGAAAAAGACTTATACAAAACGTCTTGCACACAAAATAATACAAGAGGTTTTAGAAAAAGATATTCACTGTAAATTAAGTCAGCATTCGAAATTCGGAAGTCGGAAGTGAATCAAGACTTGTCGGGTTGTTGGGGAAAGGGACTCATCTTAAATGGAAAAAAACCTGGTTCTTCGGTTACTTTTATGGAGAATTAATAGAAAAGTGCCAGTTTAATAAACTGCGTAATCTAAAATTTCTAAAG
>NZ_JAAGOG010000296.1:0-7557 GCF_010747425.1 Nostoc sp. UIC 10630 | reverse complement strand
ACCCCCTGCCCCCTGCCTCCTGCCTCATCTCCCCCATCACGTGCCAAAATTTCTAACAGCTGCGTCTGTAGGGGGCTAGAATCTTGGGCTTCGTCTTCAAAGACAGCGAAAACTTGGTTTTGCTCAATGCGACGGGCGCTGTCGTTTTCTAAAACACGCAGTGCGGCTAAAATCATATCGTCGTAATCGATGAAGTCACGCGATCGCATTAAGTTTTGATATTGCTCATACAATCCCGCAGCTACGCTCAAAATTGTATATTCGTCTGTGGTTTGTCTACTCCACTCCCGCAGTTTTTCTGGCGATATCCCCGAACTTTTTGCTTCATGAATTACCGTATTCGCCAATTCCGGTAAGACTTCTGTTCGTAGCACCGATTGACGACGCAACCTTTCTGTCTCTTCTCCGTCAAATTGATGACCTTCTAATAACCGCAAATATATTCCGGGATTATTTACAATCCATTGCTCTACAGCTGTGCGGATAAAGCGATGACTTTGAGTTGGTGTAATCAATGTGACATTTTCTAACTGCAAACCGGATAAATCCGAATGGCGGCTAGCAATATTTAACGCTAAACCATGTAGAGTATAGACAAAAAATCCCGTCTGGGGTAGAGATAAATCATCTCGTAAGAATTTGCGGATCTTTGCTTTAATATTGGCAGCAGCAGAACGAGTAAAGGTGACGACTACCAGATGACGACGCGAGGATGGGCGCGATTGGGCATAACGTTCATATTGACGCGCGATCGCGATCGCGGCCGCCGCCGCCATCCCAGTAGATTTGCCTGCGCCAGGAACGGCAGAAATAGCCAAAGGGCCAGATCCCCAGTCAGCCATTTGTTGTTGTCCGGGGCGTAAACTGTTGCGGATTGCGAGAATCTTCTCCCCCAGATTAGGAACAGGCGATCGCTCAGACAATTCTGAGTGGAGGGATTCTTGAGCCACAGGAGTAGTAAATTTAGAGTCTGACATATCAAATTTTATATTTGGAAGAATAATTCTTTAAGCAAGAATTCACAATTCAGCCATCTTAATGTTAGATTAGCTTAATTTGATATCTTTCTAAGCTCTAACTAACCAGAAAAATAAATAAATATGAAAATTCAAAAAATAATTACACAAGGTCTTAGCTTATCTAATAATGCTATTTCCTATCATGTTAGTCAGGAGATAGCAGCTATTTATCCTAAAAAAGCATTGCTGGAAAGTAATGATAGTTCTTTCAATTTAGAAAAATACGCTGAGGCAAATCTCTGCAAAATTAAATATGATAATCATATCCATAACCAGATGCTTACTGGTTGGAATGGCATGGATAACGAGATTTATAAATATAATGAAAATGCCAGATTTCAAGTTTCATGGCAAGGAAATAAACTTGATGTCGTCTTAATGAGTTGGAATGAAGGTTATTGTAAAACTCGCTATTCTTGGATTTTGGCAGATACTTCAGAAGTAGCTGAAAAGTTTTTCGCCGCAGTTTGTGAGTGGAACTCAGAAATTCGTGATGAACTGTTAGTTTTTGAAGATGGTTACTGGGATAAAAATCCCGAACTCTTTCAATCTATTCAAAGCTCAACTTTTGAGAATCTAGTTTTGCATAAAACTCTTAAACAAGATATTCAAGATGATTTGATAAACTTCTTTGCCTCCCGTGAGACTTACGCAAATTACAGTGTTCCTTGGAAACGTGGTATTTTATTTATTGGCTCACCAGGAAATGGAAAAACGCATACAGTTAAAGCGTTGATTAACCAAATGCAGCAGCCTTGCTTATACGTTAAAAGCTTTAAATCTGAATATGCTACTGATAGCGACAATATCCGTAAAGTATTCAAACAAGCACGGCAGTCTGCCCCGTGTGTTTTGGTATTAGAAGATATTGATTCTCTATTAAATGATGAAAACCGCTCTTTCTTTTTAAATGAACTTGATGGCTTTGCCTCTAATCAAGGAATTGTGACTATTGCAACCACTAATCATCCAGAACGTTTAGATTCAGCAATTAGCGATCGCCCCAGCCGCTTTGATCGGAAATATCATTTTGATCTGCCAGCGTTTCCCGAACGAGAAACCTACATCACATTGTGGAATTATAAATTAAACAGTGGAATGGGATTATCTGAGGAGGTTGTAAGTCAGATTGCTGTATTGACAGAAGGCTTTTCTTTTGCCTACCTCAAAGAATTATTTCTCTCGTCAATGATTAGTTGGATGGGAGCGATGGAAACTGGGGCGCTAGAGAAAATCATGATTTCTCAAGTCGCAATTTTGCGAGAACAAATGAGCAGTACAATTGTTAATGCCAAAGATTTAGAAAAGTAAAAGGAAAGTTTATCAGAACAGAATTCTGAATTCTGTTCTAAATTCTTCTTCAATTATTCATCAATCTGCCAGGAATCCTTAGTTAATTCTTCATCCAGAATTTTCTTAGGACGCACAATGATAATAATTTGTCCTAGTAAAGGAATTTCTGGCTCAGTTTCAAACCACTGAAAATCTAATTCACCACCCTTTTCAACAACAAAATAGCTAGAGGCATCCCATTCTCGTTTGGCACGATCTATCACAACTACAACGGGCCCGACTTGGCTTTGGGTTTGGATGGGAAAGCGATCGCTATTCGCTAAAATCACTACTGGATCTTCTGCCGCCAATAGCACTTGCCATCCTGGTAATGGAACCCAAGCTTGCTCTCCAGAAAACTTAACCAGACGAAATGGTTCAATTTCTGTCAATATCGGCACAGCTTGCAAATCTTGCCGTGATAATGGCAACTCACCCACTACGGGCAAAATTCGGGGTAATTGTTCTTCAAATTCCAGGCGGTAAAAGGGTAAAATTGGCGCTGGACGCTGGGGAACGGTAGTAAAATCAGTCAGTAGTTGTTCAATTTTTTGCCTTGCTGCTGGCGTGTGAGCAAAACGTAAACCTTTGGCGATCAGGCGCGATCGCTGTTGTAAATCTGCATTTTGGCGTGCCAGTTTCCAAACTTGATGAGCAACAGCATCTCCAGGATGGGCAGAAAACCCTTCTGGTAAAGTGCGGTAATAAGAGAACTCTTTAAGTGCTTTTGCTATATCCCGTGCCTCATCAGCATCAACATTGTGGAAGAAGATCAGTTCGGCGGCTGCGGCGCGTTCTTCTTGGGTGAGCAAACGGAGTTCGTATAAAACATCACTGCCGCGTGTGGCATAGTGCGATCGCGTTTCTTCCGATACTCCAGAGTTTTCCAAAGAATTGTAAACTTGAGAACCAACAACTACCTGATTTTGTTGAATTGGCTCAAATCCAGTCGCCTCAAAAATTTCTTGGGGATTGTAACCGGTTTTTAGCAACGAGGCGATCGCCGTTCCCCATTCCACCCAGTTGCCTTGTTTTTGCCTCAGTCTTCGTAGTAACTCTTGTGCTACATCGTTGGTAGCATTTTCTTCGGGATTCTGAGCGTTGGGTGGTAGATCAGTCATAATCGGGATGCGAGCTTCAACTTGAGAGGATGATTAACACCTCATGAGCAAGTCTTATTCTAATCTATAGAATTACCCAGACCTACTGTCTTGAGTTCAGAAAGAGGCAGAGGTTGGAATTTCAACCAATCTAATTCCAAGCCATTCTACAAGTAACACTACGCACATCTGTATGTCTTTAGTGCAAGTTGTATCCAAAGGAGATTTGTGAACCTACCTTAATCTATGCAAAACTTTAGCTGAACCCTAAATTTTGTTCTTAGGGCAATTTATGTAGACGCAAAGCGTGAGCCAGTCCGGTGGAAGGGTTTCCCGGCATCAAGGAACTAGCGGTAGCGTACCCCTGCGGCTATTGCCCCTACCGCGTATAGTTTTACGTAAGTCCTACTATGATGAAAATCGACATAGTTACGCTGATTTAGTTGGTTTTTTTGGTGCAGTATTTCCTAATTCAGATATTTTGGCAGATAATTTTTCTCTGTATAGCTCACTCTTATAGTTTTAAAATATGCAAAGTAGCTCCGTATAAACCCTTGGCAATTTTTAGCTATTCTCAACTAAGCTTGGTATGGAATATAACAAGATAGTGAATATTTAAAGGAAATTTCTTATGGATAATCCCAGTGTCGAAATTGATAAAGTCCAATATCAAGTAATGACTCTCGAACGGCCGAAAAAGCTGAAAATCTTGGTAGTTGACGATGAGCCAGATAATCTCGATCTCCTTTATCGCACCTTTCGACGCGACTTTAATGTTCTGAAAGCTGATAGTGGAGTGAACGCCCTACAAGTTTTGGCCGCAGAAGGGGAGGTAGCTGTAATTATCTCCGATCAACGGATGCCAGAAATGAAAGGAACTGAATTTCTGAGCAAAACTGTACCTCAGTTTCCCGATACGGTCAGAATAATTCTCACTGGATTTACTGATATTGAAGACTTGGTAGAGGCAATTAATGCTGGACAAGTCTACAAATATATCACCAAGCCTTGGGACCCAGGAGAACTAAAGGCAGTAGTGCAAAGAGCAGCAGAAACCTACGACTTGCTCAAGCAACGTACAGAAGAATTACGCCGCGCTCATGCTCAAATGGCGCTGTTGAGTGTTTTAGTACAGGTAACTCAAGCAGCTTCTAGTTTAGAGGAAACTCTCGCTCCAATCGCCAAGGCTGTGAGTGAGACTTTTGGGACAGAAGGCTGTATTTTACAACTTACAAATGGAAATACTCTGATTGCGACTCAAGGAACTTACAGCGATACAGGTAAAATAGAGAATTGGCTATCTCTTGACCCATTAACAACGCAAGCGATCGCCACTGGGCAAATGCAAGTTTCTTTAAATGTACCTAAAGACACTAAACTAATTGATGCTACTCACTACCAAAATACTGGTGTGCAAGCACATTTAGTTATCCCAATTAGCTATCATAATGAAATTTTGGGCGTATTATCGCTACAGTGGAAACAACCTTGCACTTTGCGGGAAGATGAATTAATGCTAATTAATTTATCAGCACAACTGGTGGCGATCGCTCTGACTAGCAGTGGATACCATCAAACCATTGTGTAGTTGTCATTTGTCCTACCCTGCGGGAAGCCGCTAGCGCGTCTATGTCATTTGTCTTTTACCCTTGGCAAATGACGAATGACTAATGACCAATGACCAATGAATTATTGACCAATGACTAACGAAGTTCAATCCATCTTTAACCGTATTGCTCCAGTTTATGACCAATTGAACGATTGGTTGAGTTTGGGACAGCATCGAATTTGGAAGGAAATGGCAGTTAAATGGAGTGCGGCTAAATCGGGTGGTACTGCATTAGATTTGTGCTGCGGTAGTGGCGATCTAGCTTTACGTTTGGCAAGGCGCGTGGGAGCTACAGGATATGTATATGGAGTGGACTTTTCCTGCAACCTACTAGAAACTGCTAAAGAACGTTCCCAAAAACAATACCCTCAACCTGCGATCGCCTGGGTAGAAGCAGATGTGCTAAATTTACCCTTTGATGACAACCAATTTGATGCCGCAACAATGGGCTATGGTTTAAGGAATGTTAAAGATATTCCTCGTAGTCTCCAAGAGTTATACCGTGTTTTGAAACCGGGTGCTAAAGCTGCAATTTTGGATTTTCATCGACCGAGCAATCCTCAGTTACGTGCCTTTCAGCAGTTGTATCTGGATAGTTTCGTGGTGCCAGTTGCCAATTATTTAGGGTTAAAAGAAGAATATGCTTACATCAGTCCCAGCTTAGACCGGTTTCCCATAGGCCAAGAGCAAATAGAGTTAGCGCGTCAAGTTGGTTTTGCTCTTGCCACACACTACCCCATTGCGAACGGTATGATGGGAGTGCTGGTAGTCAGCAAATTTTAGATTTTAGATTTGGGATAGCGTGACGTAAAGCCTTCTCTTCTCTTTCAGAGACGCTAATGCGAACGAGAGGCTTTGCCAATGGCATAGATTCGCTTAGAGCGAGTCTGCGAACGTCTTTTGGATTGGGGACTGCGGAATAGGTAATGGCTAATGGAAAATCGTTAGTAGTTAGTAGAAAAACAACTCATAACTAATAATCGCCAATTACCAATCCCCAATCCCTAATTTCTAATCTAGAATTCAAAATCCAAAATCCAAAATCCAAAATCCTGTGGACTGGTCTCATCTTTGGCTTTATGTGTCTCCCCCGGTACTGGGTGGAATTATTGGCTATTTCACAAATGATATAGCCATCAAAATGTTGTTCCGTCCTTACAAAGCAATTTACATTGCTGGACGAAGAGTACCCTTCACGCCTGGCTTGATTCCCCGCAACCAGGAACGTCTAGCGCTGAACATTTCCAAGACCATTATGGGGTCACTGTTGACACCACAAGAATTGCAAAATTTGGCACGGCGTTTGTTACAAACAGAACGCGTGCAAGCAGCAATTCTCTGGTTGTTGCGGTTGGCGATTGAACAAATCAACACAGAAAAAAACGAGAAAAGTGCCAAAATTGTCGCGGGAATTTTGCGGGATTTGCTAGGGGAATCCTTACCTCGCTTACTCAAGGTTTTAGCGCGACGTGAAGACTTTCTGGAAGCGCAAATCAATCAAATTTTTGACCAAATATTGCTGGAATTTCAACTGAGTGAAGAACAAGCTACAAGGCTTGCTGATTGGTTGTTAGAAGTAGTTTTACCACCGGATATGCTGCGCCAAGCGATAGTTGATTTTTTGACCGATCGCACGATTCAAATTATTGATGAAGGGTTCCGTGAAAAAACCAGTGGTACTTATTGGGTTGTAGCAAATTTATTTGGCTTACGCAACACTCTTACACGGCTACGAACTTTTTGCTTAGATGAGAAAGAAGCTACCAACAACCGTTTGCAGGAATTGACTCAAGATTTGCAAATACGCGATCGCATCAGGAAATTCCTGCAAAATTTATCATTACAAAACTTGCCGATGGGTACGGTGCGTCAACTGCGAAAGACCACCCGCGAAAGTGTCCGCCATTACCTCCAAAACAGTGGCAGCGATTTTTTACAAGGATTAACTGATTCTGTTGATTGGGAAAATATTGCTGTAGTGCTACTGAATCGTCTTAGTACTTCATCGGTTCTCAGTACTTCTTTAGAAGTTATGAGTCAAGAGTTGGCTCTAATTTTAGATAAGTATTTGGAAAAAGATTTAGAAGTAATTGTGGCACAGGCGATTCCGATTTTATCCATAGATCAAGTGATAGTTGACCGGGTGAAATCAACTTCACCTGCTGATTTAGAAGCTGCTATCGAGGGAATTGTCAAAAATGAATTGCAAGCCATTGTGACTTTAGGTGGTGTTTTAGGTTTTGTTATTGGCTTATTGCAGACAGTATTTTTAGTATTAAGTCAATATTAATTTTTGTCAGATCATAGCTGCAAGTTGCCCAAATTCTGAAATGAGCGAAATTGAGCGATCGGCTCTTGGCAAGAGATATGAGTTATCAATACCCAAGCAAAGTGCGTAGTAATTGTATAAATTCTCGCTCTATAGGACTAATATTTGATTTCTGAAAAAGCTCCGTACATTTGAAGGGTGGGGAAATCAAAGGTCGTGTGTCGGATA
>NZ_JAAGOG010000295.1:0-7608 GCF_010747425.1 Nostoc sp. UIC 10630 | reverse complement strand
GTTAATTTTCGTGCATGGCTGGGGTCAACTCCCAATAGCAATAAGTCAGTAGCGTAGGTGTGACGAAAGGAGTGAGGGTGCAAATCCTCAATGTGAGCTATTTCACCAATTTTTTCTACAGCAAAGTAAATGCCGTGATAACTTAAGCGTTCACCTTTGTACGAAGCATGGTGTGAAATCATCAGTGGACTAAGGTTGTTTAACACCTCTCCTTGGTGTGAGCGTAATTGTAAATAATCTGCCACGACTTCTCGGCTTTCTTTTCGCAGTGGCACTAAGCGTGGTTCATTGGTTTTGGTGTCCGGTAAAAACAGGAGCTTGCCATCAAATGAGCCAACATTTAGCTGTACAACTTCCCCAGCCCGGAGTCCATGACTAAGGATGTGAACGAGTGCTGTATCTCGTTGCTTTGTTTCTTGGAGCAATTCCAACGCTGACCAAACCTGTTCCATCTGTTCTGGGGTTAAACTCTGGGCTGGTGGCAACGGCACTTTTTCCAGTTTTATCCCCAGTGTGGGATTAGTAGCAATAATTTCAGGATATGTGTAAGACATCCATTTGAAAAAGCTTTTGAGTGCCGCAATTCCTGCATTGATGCTGCTTTTGGAAAGCGGTTTACCTGCATCAGTCTGTATTTCATCACGGAGATATTCTTTATATAGCGCAAGATGACGTGGACGCAGCTCATGATAATGCAGCTCACTCCATGCCAAAAACCGCTTCAGTTCGCGTTCGTAAAGCTTGCGGCTGTTTGGTGCGAGATTGTTGCTGCGTAAAAATTCCAGAACTTTTACCCACCGAATATCGGTTGGTGGTCTTGTAACTCTAGTATGCCCAGAGAGCGATGCAGTTTCAGCGTTTAGGGGAATGAGTTTAATCGGAGGTAAATTATTTAGTTCAGGGTTATTCACAATAATCTTGCGCGATCGCACTGGGTGGCTCCGAATTTAAAAGTTCAGTATACACGAATTCGGTGTGAACACAAAATAATTAACCCTTATCTTTTATCCGATATCAACTACGATAAAAACTACTTCCCTTGATACATAACACTTTCACTGTTGTTGTGACTGTAACCATAAGTTTGCCGGGGTGGCACGTTTATGGTTTCAAGCGGACTTACGACAGCTTGAATTTTTGGGGTTTTTAAGAGACAATCTTGCTAATTCAAGTATTTGAGGGTGCATAATCCCTGAACTTTCGGCACGTTTATGCTTGATTTTTAGACTTTCGGCAACTTTTTGGTTTCAAAACCAAATACTTTGACTGCGATCGCGGAACGTTAAATCAAGCCTTTGCGCTTGCCCTGCGGCAAGGTTATGCTTTCAAAAGCGGCAAACTTATGGTTACAGTGACATTCACCAACATGCGATCGCTCTGGGGGCATGTTGGCAACGGAATAAGAACTATTACGCTGCCGATGAATTTTGCTTGTCTTTGGTATCGTCTTTAATGCGTAATCCAAGCGATAACCATTTACAGGGTGCTAACTTTCAGTTATAGTTAGCCGTAACTTATTATAAGCACAATGCAACTATAACTTTGACTTGGTGCAAAGATAGTTTACAAAAGCTGCTCAGGCGCTTGCATATTATCGTTTTAACGAAAAAACAGAGGTATTGCTGCACAAGTATGCCTTCGGGAAAACTTTTCTCCCTTGCTTGATGCCTGTCCCTCAATCTCTAAGATTCGGATCATGGATAATTGCAACCGCCTTGATGCAGAACCGTCTGGGAATACAAATAGCCTGCTTTAATTACAAAAATCATCTACCCGAATATCTCGCCAGACATCAGACACTTGCCAGCCAGAGTTGCCCACCGATTGTACTGGAGGATTGTCAAGCAATGGAATATAGTCAGGAACTCTAGGCTCTGAAATCGCTACTGGTTTCTCCTCAACCTCAACCACAGGGGCTGGAGAATTGACAGTATTAGCTTGAAGAAGTTGGTCTTCAGCCTCCTCGATTAGCTTCATCTGTTTCAGGGTAAGCTTGTCGGATTTTTTGATGATCTTCTTAATATCTGTATCATTAGAAGTTTTCATTGGCTGTTCCCTTGAAGGCATTGGCTTAAAATTTGGAAGAGTAAAGTTGCGAGAAGTTAGGTATAAATAATTTGCACAGAATTAACAAGGTACACCAAATCGATGGGAAATACGAGTCCCTTGCTGAACAAATTATTAATTGTGTACAAATCTCTTTTTCGGGTAGATGTCCCAGCATAATCTGTTGGACAGATGCAAGTATTAAGCGTAAGCGTAGCTCGCCGCAGGCATCGCTTCTTGATCATGACTGTAGGTCAAAAATGTGATTGCGTTTTTGACTCCTAATAAGCAGATAATGGATGGTTGAGAGTTCTCGCTCATTAGGAACAGCGTTGAGAAACTTATCAGGTGAAAAAGGCACAATCTTAGTAGTAGATGACGAAGCCAGCATCCGCCGAATTTTACAGACGCGGTTAGAAATGATTGGCTACAGCGTAGTTACAGCTAGTGATGGTGAAGAAGCTTTGTCAGCTTTTCGTAAAGAAACTCCCGACTTAATCGTTCTGGATGTGATGATGCCAAAACTAGATGGTTATGGTGTCTGTCAAGAATTACGGAAACAATCAGATGTACCAATTATCATGCTAACAGCCTTGGGGGATGTAGCAGATCGGATCACTGGGCTGGAATTAGGGGCTGATGATTATATGGCGAAACCTTTCTCTCCCAAGGAATTAGAGTCAAGAATTCGCTCGTTGCTGCGACGAAGAAACGATAGAACAACTACTGCTGCTATTTCTAATTTGGGAGTAATGATTGTAGACAATCTCAAAATTGATACGAATAAGCGACAAGTCTACAAAGCAGGTGAACGGATTCCATTAACAGGTGTAGAGTACAGCTTACTAGAGTTATTGATGAGCTATCCTGGCAAATCTTTTACCCGTGGAGAAATATTGCAGCAAGTATGGGGTTATAGTGCAGAACAACATGCAGATACTCGTGTGGTGGATGTACATATCTCACGCTTGCGCTTAAAGTTAGAAGATGACCCGGAAAATCCAGAATATATACTTACAGCAAGAGGAAGTGGTTACTTTTTTCAACGAATTCCTCAACTAGAGCATTAATCATGAAACCGGCAAATGTCAGTTGTTTGAGGTTGATGAAGTTCTTTGTCTTAATTGTAGTGTCTTGATAGATAGGCACAGGAAATTAGTACAATTTTTGGATACTGAAGTTTTCAGCAGGAAAAAGCATTTGAGCCAAAGTCTACCTATAGCACCAAGCCGGAAACTGAAGATTACGATCCTAACAGTAGGTTCAAGGGGAGACTTGCAACCATACTGTGCTTTGGCTATTGGCTTGAAACGTGCGGGGCATGAAGTAACGATTGCAACGCATAAGAACTTTGAGTTATTTGTTAGGAAGTTTGATTTAAAGTTTGCACCGATCGCTGGCAATATGGAAGAGTTTCTGCAATCCAAGCAAGGGCAGCGATTGATTGCGGGAGAAAAGTTGAAAAAAGAAGAAGGAGATAAGCTTTTACTTCAACAGTTGGAATCAGCTTGGAGTGCGTGTGTTGGAGCCGATACCGTACAAGAAAGTGTCAGATAAAACTTTAGCAGCAGCGATTGAAATCGTACTGGGCGATGAGGTGATGCAGAAAAAAGCCCAGGAGTTAGGTGAGAAAATCAGGGCTGAGGATGGTGTGGCGAATGCTGTTGAAGTTTTCCATCGCCATCTAGGTTTGATTGGGTGAGAAATTGCAGACAATTGAAGAAGAACTCAGAAGACAGAATTCAGAATTCAGAATCACAATCGGTTGGAGATTCAAACCCCTTTACACAGGAGCTTTTTCGTTCAGGAGTCATTCTGGCTCCTGACTCCTGACTGCTGAGTTTTTTAAATTAAAATACATCATCACACCTATAACAGCAGTCAATGTCCCAAGTGAAAGTTTACACGGTACTCTGTTTCAACAGCAGTATCCTAATGGTTTTTTACACGCCAGGGCATTGCTGGGAATTCCGTATCATCAGCCGCACGGGTGGGATATTCGGGGAACAAAAGATTTATTATACGGCGGAGGCGGCGTTGAGGATTGGGTTAGAGTGGTTGCGCGATGAACGGTAATGAGTGCGTATACGATCCAAGGTCAGCATTAATGGTAAGAGACAATCGTTTTTAGTCAAGGTGAATTGCTTGAAATTGTATAGCGATTTTTTAATTTGCCGCTCCACTAACTATGTGGAGGTGAATTAATGGAAAAGAAAAGTTGGCGATCGCTACAATCAATATTTTCAGCACTTATACAGAGGCGTGAATACCTGATATTGTATAAAATAAATCCTAGTGAAAGGTAATAAATGTACTTTTATATACTCTACTGAAATAAGTAACTCAGTAGAGTATTTTTTTTAGAGTCACTGCCCTTGAGAAATCGTCTTGTCTTGTTGCAACCCAACAAAACCTCGTTCTAACAATCATGAATTAAAAACGTATTGCTCATGGTTTATGTCATTATCATTACCTGAAGGAAGCTATTATTCCCATATTAGTTTATCTTGATTACACAAATATAAGCTGCCAACCAATGAGGAAAATTGCTATGTCTGCAAAAATATGGCTAATGTATCCAATCCAAATTGAACGATAATTTAAGTAGCACCATGACCATATAATACCTGCAATAAACACGCCGCAGGAGCATAATGCTGTTGCACGCCAGTCGAAGTAAGCTGCTAAACCAATAATATGGTGAATCGTAAAAAACAGTGCAGACAGTATTACAGCTAAACGACTTGATACTAAAATTTCACACTGACGATAAACAAACCAACGCCAGACAAATTCCTCAAGCAAAGAGTTAATAAATATCCAATATCCTGCACCTAGTAAATAAATATTAAAGCTACTGAATCCAACTAGCCTTGCTCGTTCTCGAACATATTCAGTATCAATCCACCGCCAGCCCAATAGCCAATAAACAGTTAAGATAACAAATAACATTATTAATCCTAATCCAACTCCAGCCAGCAAGTCGGCTCTTTTAGGATATTGAATTTTTAAAGCATTTTTATCGACAAAAGACAACCAAATAACTGGAAATAATAGAAGCCATACTTTTGATAGTAAAGCTACTAAGTATCCTTCTAATCCGGGTAGGAAGTACAATTGGGTTGCAACACCAATACTTGAAGCTGGCACGAGTAGCATCAGTGCTAGTAATGCCTTTTTTTCTAAGGTTATTTGGAGCATATTAAAAATTTAGCCTATCAGAAAATTAGAACAAACAGTATTTAAAACAGCCCAGAAATGAACGATAAAATCACTCTTGAGATTGAATTGGGGTAGTTACTATGTTTATTAATCATTGGAATTTTACTGTAAGATTTATATAAAATAATATCCATGCAAATTACCTAACTAAGCTAAATTAAGACTAACAATAAACATTCAAAACCTGCCCCAATTAACATGGCTATTTTGTACCAGAATTAATCAACATTACAGCTACCCCAATAATTACTCTTGGTATGAAGCTAGAGACTGCTGTAAAACATCCAGTAGATGTGGCAAGTAGTTTTTGGTTTTAGGTAAACTTAACTATGTTGTGATGTAAATCAGTAGTGCAAAAGAAATAATGACGCACAATCTACTAATAATTATTGTGGTAAATTTGTATAAAAGTATTTACATTAAGGGATTAAAATTAGGGATATAAATCTTTAAAAACATTGTATTGCAACTAATTAAATAAGGTAATTGATTAGGTTGACACTCTTGTAAGTGGATACTTTTTAAAAGGATATATCTCTTAAAAATCAATCTAATTACCTGCTTGCTTATGTGACACTCGCTGTTTTGGCATAGGGTTGTTGTATCTAAATTAGTCTTAACAATAACCAAGGTTAATATTTCAGCATTTACCCAATCAAGAATGAGTTTAATGGAATAAGGGATAGTGCCCAAGATAGTGATTGTTCCCACTACCGTACCAAGAAAAATGTTGTGTGTGATGTCACACTTTGATGGTAAGTGTGAGCAATGACGCATTTACCCGAACATCACCTCAGAACGAATAATTGGTATTTGAAAATAGTGCTAATGTACTATAGCGCTGGTAACATAGTATTTTACTAAGCACCAGTTAGCCTAACTTTCTAATGCTTCACTCTCCTTCCAAGTGAGAAAAATAGTTCACGTTGATATGGATGCCTTCTACGCATCGGTGGAACAGAGGGACAACTCTAGTTACCGAGGCAAACCGTTAGTAGTCGGTGGCAGTCCGAATCAGCGAGGCGTAGTTGCAGCAGCCAGCTATGAAGCGCGTAAGTTTGGCATTCATTCCGCGATGCCGTCAGTAACAGCGATCGCTCGTTGCCCTGGACTAATCTTTGTCAGACCGAGATTCGACGTTTACCGAAATATTTCCACTTCAATCCACGCTATCTTTAAACGCTACAGTGATTTAGTGGAAGGAGTTGCGCTAGATGAGGCATACCTTGATGTTACTGAGAATAGGCAAAACATCCCCTACGCTTCTACGATCGCAAGACACATTAAAACTGCGATTTTCCAGGAAACTCAGTTGACGGCAACCGCAGGCGTGTCGATTAACAAGTTTCTTGCAAAAATGGCATCAGGGCAGAACAAGCCGAATGGGTTGACAGTGATTTTACCAGAGCAAGCGATCGCCTTTGTAGAACAGCTAGCGATTGAGAAGTTCCACGGGATTGGAGAGGTAACGGCGGCGAAGATGCACTCACTCGGCATTCACACTGGCGCAGATTTGAAGCAGCGATCGCTTACTGAGTTAACACACCATTTTGGTAAAGCTGGTCATTATTACTACAAGATTGCCAGAGCAGAAGATGACCGCCCAGTTGAAGCAAATCGAGTTCGCAAATCGATTGGTGCAGAAACCTCGTTTGCACAAGACTTAAGCGATGTCGGTCAAATGTTATAAGAACTCGAACAGATTGCCCAAATCGTCGAGCAACGGTTAGAGCAGCACGAAACGCGAGGACGCACATTAACTCTGAAAGTCAAGTTCTCTGACTATCAGCAGTTAACCCGCAGTAAAACAATGCTTGCTCCTATCAGTGAATTAGATACGATTTTTGAGATAGCCAAAACACTGTTTGAGTTAATTGAACTGGAAAACCGCAGTATTAGGTTGCTGGGCATTTCGTTGTCTAACTTGGATAACGCCAAACAAATCCAAGTCATTCAATTGCCACTATTTCAGAATGGGAACATCATATTTTAGCGCAGATGTAGTCTGTTCAGATGCTGACAACTCGGTTATGGAGAGAGAGCGAATCAACTCCCGAATCACATCAGTTGCAGGTCTACCTGTACTTGCACAATATTTTTCAAGTTTTTCGCTTTCAGCTGATGCAAGATTTATTGTGATTCGTTTGACAGCCCATTTTTTGTTCATGACTTGCTCTATGGATCAAATTTAATGAATTATCTAGATTTGAAATGCCAAGTGTAATACTTAACAAATATATAGGAATCATATTTGATTTCTGAAAAGGACTGCGAGATAATACGGGTAGAAATATCTGTCTAATAACGAACAATGATAACCCAGCGTCTAGAAATGGCGAT
>NZ_JAAGOG010000294.1:0-7677 GCF_010747425.1 Nostoc sp. UIC 10630 | reverse complement strand
CCCCTGCCCCCTGCCCCCTAGCTCCTTCACTCATTCCTGCACCCGATCTAACGAAAAAAATTCTTCTCCTACCGTAGGATGAATACCTATTATTTCATCCAAGTCTTCCTTGGTAATGCCCTTACGAATTGCCACACCCAGACTTTGAATAATATCTGCTGCGTGTTCACCCACCAGATGAGCGCCCAAAACTTGCCCAGAATCGGCATTTAAAACTAACTTTATAGTGGTTGGCTCATTCTGTTCGGTTAGCTGATACAAAAGTGGTTGAAATTGGGTGCAGTAGCATTGTACAGATTCACCAAATTTTTCCCGTGCCTTTGCCTCTGTCATGCCCACACCAGCCGCTTCTGGACGGCAAAAAACAGCAGAGGGAACATAATCATAATCCAGTTTTTGCACCTTGTTGCCAAAAACTGTATTGGCAAAAGCAATACCTTCTGCCTTCGCCACTGGAGACAATTGCACTCGGCTGGTGCAGTCACCCACAGCAAAAATATTTTCTTGGGTGGTGCGGCTGTATTCATCTACTTTGATTGCACCATGTTCGCCAAGTTCAACATGGGCATTTTCTAAACCAAGATTCTTGGTATTTGGAGCGTAACCTGTGGCAACCAAGATCGTATCTGCTGTAATTATTTCTCGCTTCTTACCAGTAATAGTTAATAACAAACTCTCATCTGAGTATTTGATTTCTTGAACAGTACTACTAGTCAATAACTTAATTCCGCGTTTGCTCAAACCTTGTTGTACCGCAGAGCGAATGTCATCATCAAACCCCGATAAAATCATCTCGTCTTTTTCAATCACCGTCACCTGGCAACCGAAAGCGTGCATCATGCTGGAAAATTCTACGCCAATGTAACCACCGCCAATAATTGCTAAACGTTTCGGTAGATAAGGTAACTGAAACATCTCGCGGGATGTAATGGCATATTCTATACCTGGAATTTTGGGCTTGAGAGGTTGCCCTCCCACAGCAATTAAAATTTTGTCGGCTGTAACTTTAAGTCCATTAATATCGACAGTATGAGCATCGATGAAAGTGGCATGATCGCAAATTAGTTCAATTCCAGCTTTCTGTAATTGCTGAAAGTAAGACTGGTTAATGGTGTCAAGATGCTGATGTACTGACTTAATGAATAATGTCCAGTCAAAATATGTTTGACACTCACTCCATCCATAACTGGGCGCTATTTGCTTTTGTAGGGCGAAGTCAGCAGCGTAGACAATCAGTTTTTTGGGAATGCAACCGCGATTTACACAGGTTCCACCGATGGATTCTTGTTCGGCAATAGCGACACGAACACCGTAACTAGCTGCTTTTTTAGCTGCTGCCAATCCACCAGGCCCAGCACCAATGACAAACAGGTTGTAATCAAATGCCATAAAAATCTGTTCCTTTTTTACTTTTTGGAAAGCAGAGCTATTTCATTCCTTATAGTTATTCAGACAAAACTTAATCTACTGTCTTTGGGTGGACAAGTTTGGATGGAACCATTCTGATATGTAGCAAATTGCCGCTTTGCTTGCAATTAGATTGAAAAGGAATAGCGTAGGCGCAGCCCGCCGTAGGCATCGCTCGAATACTGCTAAGTTATATTACATTATCTTGTAAAAAAATATATTGTCTAGTTTTGGTGGATATGCGATCGCGCTTTTAGGGATTCCAATAAATAAATTATCCCATCTTGTGAGGTGGGCAACATACAATACGGTTCGGTTAAAGGGGAAAGGGGAAAGGGAAAAGGTTTTGAATAAATTTTTACCCTTTACCCCTTACCCTTTACCCAGACCACAAGGAAAGTGAAAAATGCTTATCCGAACCGTATTGGGTCAACATCAGCGCCTATGATTACAGTGAATCAAGGAAAATTTGCATCTCCTGTGCATCCCGTGTCATTCCCAAGAGCTTAAAACCATCAATAGCCTTAATTGACAATTTGTAGGCTTTCTCTGCACTTCCCCACTTTTTCTCCCAACGGGCAAGAGAACGCCGATAGCGGGCCAAACGTCGCTTGTTGTGAGTCGTTTCAGCAACAGTCAAGCCTTGAATTAATAGTTTTTCAGCTTGATCGCGATCGCCTTGTTCAATTGCAATATCAGCCAGCCAATTTTGAGCAGAATTGATCACCCGATGCCAACTAATTTTTTCTGCACTTTTCATCACCTCTTGAAAGAGCTTTTTTGCTAAAAGATATTCACCTTCTAAATAATGGATTTCAGCCTGATGATAAAGAACGGGAATAAAATAGCGGATATGCTGTCGCTCTTCCAGATTCGCCTCGATTACCAATTTTTCTTCTATAGTTAGCCAATGGCGTGCATCTTGATAATCCTTCTGTCTAATTTGCAGCCTAGCCATACTTTCGGCTAAGTCAGCCTGAACACATAAATCTGCATGGTCACGCAAAATCCACGTCCGTCGCAAAATTTTATCTGCTTCTTTCAGACTCACAGAGGAACACTCTCGAATTAGTAGCCAGCTTTTGCGGACGATGATTTTTACAAAACAAGACCATTCACCACGCCGTTCTGATTGTTCTATAAGCCATTGCAGCCAATCTAAGCGATCGTCCCAATAGGCATAGAGATTTGCATAGTGGCTTAAGAGAAGCCATAAATCCCTAACTGCTTCATAGTGTTCTTTGTCTTCACACCAATGAAGTACTGCTCGCAGATTTCCTTCTTCTGGTTCTAACTTATTGTAATGTATCCATTTTTCCCAATCTTCTCCGGCATAATTGTGGGCAAAATCAAGATACCATCTCACCCAGCGCCTTCGTGCTTCCCTCTCAAAATCTGGGTAAGCGGCTAATTCTGCTAAGGCATATTCACGTGTCAGAGAGAGCATATCAAACCGCTTAGTCTCTGGATTGAGATTCACCAAGGAAAGTTGCTGCAAACGTGCCAAGCCATTATTTACTGCATCAGGAGCGGCTGTTAGTCCAGCAACCTCAGCCACAGCTGCAAGTATGGCAGAGTCAGGAAAAATCGCCAGTGACATGAGTAACTTGTGGGGTGGTTGTCCCTTGATTCCTTGCACTGATTGCTCAAAGCAAAAACGAGCTACATCTCCTGTAGCCGAGGTTAATCGATTCAATACCGAGTTTAGGGAGTAGCCACCGGATAATTGGCCAAGCGAATATACGATCGCCAGAGGGATGCCGCCAGTGCGATCGTAGAGTTGCTTAGAGTCCTCATCGTTGATACTTATACCTTTTTCTTCAGCTTGTTGTCGAATCAACTGCAAACCATCATCTGGAGGTAAGTTGCGCAGACGGATTGGCAACAAGGCAATTTGTTCACGGCTAGTAATTATTACTTTGATGCAAATGGGTAGATTATATAAAAACTCAATAACCTCATTTCTGTCCTCTATAGTCTCCATATTGTCCACAATCAACAGTGTTCTTCGTTTTGAGAGAATCTGGCGAACACGATCGAATTGGTCATTGGGAGGAGATTGAAGAATTGTTGGGTCGTCTAAAGCATTAGCAATTTCTCGAAAGATATCGCGTAGATTACGCTGTCCCTGTTGCCGCCACAATATACTGTTAGTGGGAATAAGTTCTTGTTGTTTAGCTGAAGTGAAAATAATCGCATCAAAGTTGGGTGCATCAGAAGAGTTTTCGTTACTAGCTTTTAAGCATAGATAAGCAGCTGCTAACACCAGCGCTGTTTTACCTACGCCACCAATGCCATGTACTGTAATCATGTGAGCGCCATGCACCGACGAAAGGCGTTCTAATAGCTTTTTCATATCTGCCTCCCGACCAATAAATTGGGTGTAAGTCGGTGCTGGCAAATTGTGGGGGATGTCACGGCGTTGGATAGCAGCTACAACAGACCCTCTACGATAACCATGTTTTTCCAGAACGTAGACAAGATTGCTGGACTTAACACTTTTATTTGCTTCTCCTGTCAAAACTTCAATATCCCGATAGATATTGCTTAACCCTGCTCTGACAGCAGCGTTTTCTTTGTGCAAATCTTGACTAATCTTTTTCAAGCTGTACCCACAGAGTAGCCCAAGTAACAGGTCTTTCCTTGTACTTTGTCTGTAACGCTTTTGAAGTGTAACCTCCAAATTCATCAGTAGTCGGTCTATCTCCCAGTCCTGCAAAATCTTGCGATTCCAACTTTTAGGTAAATTCCAACTTTCTGACTGACCTGGCATAAATATCACCCACTAAATTCGTCATCAATGTGGCGTTAGCAACATTTTAACGAACAAAAGTTTGACAAATTAGTAACATTTTTTTAACAATGTTAACTCCTGTCTTAAATTTAACCAGTAAGCTAATTTATAAGTTT
Source organism: Nostoc sp. UIC 10630 (assembly GCF_010747425.1). NCBI lineage: Bacteria > Bacillati > Cyanobacteriota > Cyanophyceae > Nostocales > Nostocaceae > Nostoc > Nostoc sp. UIC 10630. Next base: position 3,360 of record NZ_JAAGOG010000294.1, on the reverse strand, counting down.
ATTTTTTGTCTCTAGTAAGTAGAGGCTGCCGACCATATCGACTTCTAAGCTCTAAAACTTTGCCTGATGATCTTTTCACAAATTACTTAATTAAACTATGACAAATAAAACACTTAACTTTCTAAATCTCTTGTTTGGACTAAAACAATCCCGACGTTATTTTCCCGAAGAAAAACAAGTCTGTGTCTTCAATAAACGTCCCATATTATACCGAGGGTTTTCGCCAAACTCTGCACAAGAATCAATCAATGAACTCCAAGAGCGACTGCAAGCTCAGGGTTTTCTCTCAACTATTAGTGGTAAATTTGACTTAGAAACAGAAGAGGCTGTAATTAAATTTCAGAAAGCTAATAATCTTCAGGTAGATGGAATCGTTGGACCACTGAGTTGGGCTTGCCTTTTCTACCCAAAGCTTTACCGCAATCAAAAAAGTATGTCTCCAAAGTTACACGATGCAGTTAAAGAACTGCAAATTATTCTCAATGAAGAAGGATTTTTTAAAAAAGAACCTGACGGGTATTTCAGTCGTGAAACTGAGAGAGGCGTTAAACGCTTTCAAAGAATTTATGGACTCAAAGATGATGGTATTGTTGGCGCTGCAACTTGGGCTGTACTTTTGGGGATGCGACAAAAAATAGATAACAACAGCTTTCTCCAGTTAGTTTATTTTCTACCACCTCAATCCTGGTTTTTATGGGAGCAGTTTTTAATGATCTCGTTCATTATGCTGGGTATTTATTATAGCCCCATACCAGGAGATGAACCTAAATGGAATACAGCCTTAGCAACTGCCTATGGGCTTACCTGTATAGTGCCTTTTCTCTTGGAGTGTTTACCTTTGAAGCCATCGAAGCAGACTAGCTTACCGCTTTTACAATACGCTCCTTATGTGTTGACTGGTATCTTTTGGAAACCAATTATCAATTTCATGGGGGGATTATTTAATTAAACATTTGGTAGTTAAATAAATGAGCAGCGATGTCTACGACGGGCTACGCCTACGCTATTTTATGTTGTGTCTAATTTTCGGGTTGTGCTTGTAAAAAATTGCGATCGCTTCGGGCGGGTATGCGATCGCACTTTTATGCAGCAACTGCACTAAAGAAAAAATTCAGCCGATTAAGCCATTGATGCCAGACATGAATTAGCCTTGCACGGTCAAATTCAAAAATTTCTGCTTCTTCACCTGGCAAGGCTACGACAATGAGAGCATGGTTAATTTTGCAGTTAAAGAGGCGATCGCTATAATACCGATTTATTGCACCACCATAAGCAGCTAGCTGTAAAGGCTTGTCATAAAGCTTATCAAATCTCAGTTTTGGTTCCTCGGCTGTAGTCCATTCAATTAAATGCGGAACACCTTGATAACGAGCAACTAAATCAACTTTCCCGACGTAAAGTTCCTGATAGTTAGGCACAAGTTGCTCAACCAGTTGAACATCGCTAAGTTGGTTTAGCACACATTGAACGCTACCCCAGTAAGGCTGAATCAGGCTGTTGTCAGGTTTGGGTGAGTAACCTTGCAAATGTTCTTTAATCAATTGGTGCAAGGCATTTCCTCGGCGACGGCTGTTAGCAGCGATTCGATTTGCTTCTGCATGGCCAACTTTATTGCGCCAATGGCAAAGGGCGGCTAGAGACTGCGGTGGCTGTGTCGCTTTTAAAACTGTGGTGACAGCAGGAAGAAGAACACCATTATTACCTTGATAGTAGCATCGTCCATTGATGTAGGTAGATTTCATAAGTTGCGAGTAGTTAATTACTACATCAACTTTTGCGTTAGCCTAGTACACAAGTAATACACATACTGTGAGTCTTTTTGACTATATCGAGTACACAGATGTGTACTGTGGTTGTGATGCGCTAAGAGTTATGAATCAACAACATTTCAATGCAGTATTTAATCGCTTAACTGAAAGGCGGCGAGAGGTGCTGCTGAAACTACTAGCTAACGAAAAAGATGAAGCGATCGCAAAATCTCTGTATATCAAACCAACAACGGTTAGAAAACATCGTCAAGAGATTTGCAAGGCATTTGGTTTAACGAATGAATTTACAGATCAACGCCACTCGAAGTTTCCTGAATTGATTGCTTTATTTGCTAAATACAAGCCTGAATTATTAAATCAAAATACTTCAGAATTACCACAAACAGAAAATTTAATTGAAGATAAAACGATATCTGAAAATCCTGATTTTGTGGGGCGTGAGGATGCGATCGCACACCTCGACATGTTGATTGGCAAATTTAATGCAAAAGCTATTGGTATTTATGGCAAGGGCGGTATAGGCAAAACTACACTTGCTTATCATTACTTAGAGACTCAAAAGCTAGAGTATTTGGAACTTCAAGTAGGAATGCAAGCTGAGTACATCACTTCTGTAAAAAGCTGGGTCAAGGATCAGCTACGTCATCAGTTTCAAGAAAAACCAGAGCAGGATTTCATTAGTACACTGGAGCAACTCAAGTGTAAGCTTCAAGACAAACCAGTAGGTATACTGATTGATAATCTTGAAACTGTATTAGATGAAAATGGTAAGTTTAAAAAAGAGCATATCGACTATTTAGAGCTATTCATTAGAGTTTTAAATGCTCCTAATATCAAATCAATCATACTAATTACCAGCCGTGAGAGGCTCAATGAAGCTAAATTGAGCTTTATTGAAGCTTACCAATTACCAGAACTAGATGAGATTGCATGGCGAAGATTTTTTAGCAGATTTGATATTAATGTTAATTGTCTAGCTATGAGCGCAATTCACAAATCTTATGGTGGAAATGCATTATGTATGAAAGTTCTCCGAGAACCTATACAAACAAAATATAATGGTGATTTAGAGGCTTATTGGCAACAAAATAAAGAATTTTTATTAAAGGGCAATATAAAAGATTTAATTGCAAGTCAATTTGATCGGATACAAAATAATAATGTTGATGTTTATAATCTTCTTTGCCGTTTAGGATTATATACTTATCAAAAAATACCTTATATTGCAATAATTGGATTGTTATGTCTACTTTGGGATGTACAAGAGGAAAAAAAGCGATCTATTATTGATTCTTTGGAACAAACCCATTTACTTGAGTTCCGCAAGGAAAGAATAGAGAATATATCTAACTCTTGGCAAGATAGCGATAGCCTTCATTTGGATTTTCCGCCTTCACAAGGATGGATGTTTAATTTAGAAAGTTTCCACAACGAAGTGAAATTATTAATATTTCAGCCAGAAGGATACTCTCTACATAAATTTATATGGGAAGAAGCTAAATCAAGGCTTTATTTAAGCAATCAATCAATAGAATATTTACTATTTTCTTTGAAGGCACAAATTGATAAAATGCTAATCCCATATGAAACC
>NZ_JAAGOG010000293.1:0-7708 GCF_010747425.1 Nostoc sp. UIC 10630 | reverse complement strand
CCATTCCCCATTCCCCATTCCCCATTCCCTTCAATATAATCCCAGCCAAGAAAATAAATTTTCCCACCAAGAATATGTCAGATTACCAACACTCAGTTTCATCTTGTTGCGAATGTCTTGAATCTTCCAGTTTGTGAGTTTAGCCAGAGTTTGCGCCTCTTGTTCAAAACGCTTGGGCAAAGACCGCTTATATTCTCTACCCGCCTGACATTTGAGTTCTCCTTGGAACGGATGTTGTAAAACATAACGCCCTTGGAAAAATTCACTGTTAGCAGTTTGTTGGAATATCAAGTCTTCAGGGAATTTGTCGCGGGTGTAGCGGACATGCAACCGGGAGATGAAGACGTTACTGTTTGGAAAGGGACGACGAAAGCGTGGGGATACTGGCACATCACTTGGAGAATTATCATCTAACCAAAATACGCCTGCTTGCTTAAGCTCATCTGGGGTTAGAGGCTCGGCAGAACAAGGATCGCAACTACCCATATTCCAAGCGTATTCTAAAAAACCAACTTTCTTGTTTTCTTTGGTGTAGGCAGTTTGAAACATTGATTTATAGAAATCACCAAATTCATCTTTGACAAACAAGGGAACGTTTGTGTCGGAGGGGATTTTCACCGTCCGGTAGTTAGTGATTTCTGCCTGTCCTTGAGGTGAGAGGATATAGACAATCAAATCCTGCTCTGTCGTGGCATTGATCATGCCTAAACGAATTGGCAGCATGAACTTGGGTGACTGGTAGGAAATTTGTAGCGGACGAAGGAACTGGTAGCCAGATTTCTCGAATTTATTTAAGTTGACTTTGGCAACAAAGAATTTCATTGAGGAGCGGATATAGGGTTTTAGTAACTGTTTCGCACCTCTAGGAATTTTGTAGCCATTGCGTTGGAGCCAAGTTTCTAGTCCGCCAGATTCTTTAGCACTAAGAATCACGATGTCGTATTCGCCGACATTGAAACGTGCTTCGACTGTTACACCCAAACTAGCATCACTGCTTCTCTTACGCGCTGACTCATTGCTTGCTGCTGGCGCTGGTGCTGCTGATAACTCTTGGGGGTAAACTGGGGCACAAGGATCTGGATCAAAATATTCTACCAATCGCGGGGCACTAAAAGCATCTAAGCGTTCGATAATCTTGGGTTCAGTGACGCGAACTTGCTCTTTTTGTACCACTGTTGGCACTGGTACTACCATCGCAAAATCTTTAACTTCGCCTTGAAAATCGTTTGCCATTGTTAGGACGGTGCGATCGCCATCTCGCGCGATCACCACCTGAGAAGCTTTGTTATACAGTTTTGTATCAGCTTTAGCTACATAAAATCCACAAAATGCCCAAGCTGCTGGTGCAAAGCAGAAAACAGCTACGATTGCCAACAATAATGGCGTTAAAAGTCGAAAAAACTTCATTTTATACCTCTACTTTTTTAGTGCTGAGTTAGGAGTGCTGAGTGAGAAATTCTTCCCCCACTTCCCCTACTCCTGCTCCCTCATCCACCTCTTGCCAAGAAAACCTTGGGGCTAACCACAGAACATCTAACAGGATGGTCAATGGTGCAAGGGCAAACAGCGCCCAGAAAACTGCTGTGGAAATAAAGAAATAATTCCGCAGGATAAAAGTTAATCCGGCGATGCAGATTGCCCAAACTACCCGCCCAATTCGGGAATTGGGGATCGATCGCGGATCTGTAATCATAAATAGGGCAAACAGCAGCAAAGACCCACTCATCAATCGATGCCAGTAAACATCCCAAGTCCAACCCAGCCAGAGATTGCGAATCGCCTCTAGCAAGGCGTAGGAACCTAAAAAAGCTGCTGTGGTGTCCCAGCGACCAACGCGCTGCAAAATCATGCCACCAGTGCCGGCAAATAATAGCCCATACCACCACTCTTCACCCCATTGTCCCGGCGAAACCCAAGCATCGGGGGTCAAAATCAAGGCAGATATGATGCCAAAATTGGTGGGATTAAAGAAATGCTTATCGCCAACTTGGAAAATAAATTTGCTTGCGATCGCAATTGCTGCGGCTATTGCCATTGTCGTCCAGCAATCAGCCCGCAATAGCAGTCCCAGTCCTAGAGAGGTAATTAAAGCACTGCGAAGATTTGCCATTTGTTCTTTGCCAGTAACTAATGACAAGATCCATTGGGTTGCTAGACTTGTGGCGATCGCTACCCCAATTAACTCTGGCCGCAGCGTCCAATCTCTTGTACCGATTCCCAATACTAAGAACAAGCCGAGAAATAGAATTTGATAATCTCGTATATCTTTGAGCAACATTAATCCTTCAATTCCGGGATTACGCGTAGATTTCTCATCAATCTAGACGAGTGCTAGCTCAAATAGTAATGCTGTTACAGATTTTGTTACAAAGACTGATTTACCAGATGTAAATTACCATTTAAGAACTTGTCGCAGACATCGCAGTTTCGCAAGCAATACCTATAAAAAGTTGTCAGCAGCAGATAAACGCAAATGCAGCTAGCTCCTCTGTTCCCGATTTTCTATCGCATTCTCCAACCGAGTTTTCCCAATTGCCTTTGGGGTGGAAATCCTCATACTAAAGCGATCGCACTCACATTTGATGATGGTCCCCATCCGCAATACACACCAGAAGTCTTGGCAGTATTAGATCGTTACAATATTACAGCTAGTTTTTTTTGGTTGGGTGTTTGCGTCAACCGTTCACCAGCGATCGCCAAAGCTGTTAGCGATCGCGGCCACTGGATCGGATTGCATGGCTACGATCATCGTTCTTTTCCTATGCTTTCCCTAAATGAATTGAAGGACAGTTTAGAAAAAACCCAAGTTGCCATCTACAATGCCTGCAATCTACAACCTGAACAAGTGCGGGATGTCCGTCCCCCCAATGGTTTATTTACACCTGCTACTTTAAAATTGTTTTCTCGGTGGAATTACCGCTCAGTTATGTGGAGCGTTGTACCAGAAGATTGGGTACGACCGGGTATCACCACTGTGGTAGAGCGAATTATGCAGCAGGTTAAAAATGGTTCGCTGATTGTCTTGCATGATGGTGCTTGCGGTGGACAAGATGTTGCTGCCACAATCCAAATTCTCATTCCGCAACTGCTACAACAAGGTTATGAGTTTGTAACTGTTGATACTCTGTGGCAGCAAGCTAAGACTGACTAAATGGGGATTTCAGCAACTTGTTGGGAGGATTTCAAGATAAATTATGGCAAAGCATTTTCCTATCATTGAGGTTCCCCTAGATGCTCCTGAGGATATTGAGGATTTGGGAACAAAAGAAAAGTTCTGGTTCCATCATCAGGATTTAGGTCTTTGTCTCTACAAGAAAGCTAGACCAAATACAGGAGAGGATTGGTCAGAGAAGATTGCATCTGAGTTGTCCGATTTACTAGAGCTACCCCATGCTGATTATGAACTAGCTACATTTAATAGCGAGAGAGGGACTATTTCACCATCATTTTTACCTGAAGATGAAAGTATACCTGAAGAGGAAAGGGTTCCCCTTAGTAGGCTTACCCTTGGCAACGAGATTCTAGCGGGAGTAGTGTCTAACTATCCAAGATACTCAAAAAACCCATCTCAACACACAATCGATATTGTATTTAATGCCATTGGGGATTCTTCGGTAAATCTGCCTCTCAATTGGACACCACCGCATGGCATTATGACTGCCGTGCATACTTTTGTTGGATACTTATTGTTAGATGCTTGGATAGGCAACTCTGATCGACACCATGAAAACTGGGCTGTTATCAGTTTGGAAAAGAAAATTTATTTAGCACCAACTTATGACCACGCCTCTAGCATGGGTAGGGAATTGCTAGATGAAAAACGACATTTAAAGCTTAAGAATAAATCTGTCACAGGGTATGCGGAAAAATGTAATTCTGTACTTTATGCTAATGTTAATGATAGGAAACCTCTCAAGGCTGTTGATGCGTTTCGTGAAGCTCAACAGCGCTATCCAAATGCAGCCAGAGTATGGTTGGATAATTTAGCAAGGGTGTCAAGCAATGATACGTTAGATATTTTTAGCCGTATCCCATCAGAACGCATATCGCAAACAGCAATTGAATTTGCACAGAAAATATTAGAATTCAATCAAAGCAGGTTACTGAAACTGCAAGACACCCTACTATGAAAACATTGTTTTTAGCTTGGCAAGATCCAAAAAGTCGTGCTTGGTTTCCCATTGGTCGATTAACGTTTGATGATATTAAATACCAGTTTATTTACACGTATGGTGCTACAGAAGCTCAAGTCAAGTGCGGGTTTCAACCATTGATTTCTTTTCCTGACTTAAAGGAAGTATACACATCAGTTGAATTATTTCCCTTGTTCTCCAATCGATTAATGCGACGTTCTCGCCCAGATTATAAAAATTATATTGAGTGGCTAAATATTCCTCAGCATGAGGATGAGCCAATTACTATTCTTGCTCGTAGTGGTGGACGCAAAGCAACGGATAATTTTGAAATTTTTCCCTGCCCAGAGCCAAATGACAATGGTTTATATCATATCCATTTTTTTGCACACGGAGTGCGGCACTTTCCCGCTTGTGCAATAGAACGGATTAGTCAATTACAAACGGGTGAACTGTTATATTTAGCTAACGAATTTCAAAATCCCCATGACCCCCGTGCATTGCTCTTATGTACTGAGGATCATTACATCGTAGGTTATTGTCCTCGGTATATTGTAGATGATGTTTTTAAACTCAAGAGCAAAAATCCTGAACTTGTAAAAGTACATGTTGAGCGCGTTAATCCAGCACCGACACCTCTCCAACTACGTTTATTGTGCAATATGACCGCAGAATGGCATAATAATTTTCGTCCATTTTCTAGTCGGGAGTATCAGCCTTTAGTGGCTGATATTCCTGCTAGTTGTGCTAATTCCTAAAGTTGATGTGAGGCTAGAAAAGCTTCAACTTCAGCATCTGTTGGTTGGGAAGCGATCGCACCTGGTTTAATGGTAGTCAGTGCCCCAACAGCACTGGCATAAGTGACAATGCGTTTTGCAGTCTCAGCATCCCGCAAGCTGTGGATGCCGTAATGACTCAACTGGTGGATGAATCCTGCGAGAAAGCTATCTCCTGCACCAGTGGTATCAACAACGGGGATAGAAAAGGAAGGTAATTTGCCTTCGTTCTCACCCAGACAGTAGGTGCAACCGTTTTCGCCATCTGTTACTAATACTCCTTCAATTGAAGCCAAGCGGTAAGTAATGGCTCCAGGATCTGCGGTTTCAAATAGCCATTCAGCTTCTTCTTTGGAGAGTTTGAGAAAATCTACTCGCTTAAATAATTCTGGAATTTTTTGATGAGCGATTTTTGGTTCGTCCCAAAATACAGGCCGCCAATTGATATCTAGAACAATCTTCAGATCGTAATGTTCTGCTAACTCTAGAGCGCGGTAAATTGCCTGTTCACTTTCAGGATAGGCTAATTCCAAAGTACCCAAAACCAGAAAATCTGCCTCTTGAAACAGCACATCTGGCAATTGTTTGGCTTGCAGGCGAGTATCGGCAAATTCTGCGGTGTCATACTGACCAAATCCGGCGAAGGTGCGATCGCCAGCCAGATCCCGTGTAACATAAACCTGCCGCGTTGGTGCTGTAGGGTGGCGTTGTACCCCAGTCGTATCTACACCTACATCTTGTAATAGCTTGACCAGTGCATTTCCTGGTTCATCTTCACCAACGGCTCCGATAAATCCTGCTGTCGTCCCCAGCTTGACTAAAGCACAGGCTACGTTAGCTGGTGCCCCTCCTGGATAGGGAGTCCAGGATTTAACTTCTTCCAGCTTTAACCCTAATTGATCGGCTAAACAATCAAACAAAATTTCACCGAGGCACAAAACACGGGAATTGCTCATTTCATTCTAGATTTGAGATTTCGATTTTGGATTAAGAATTTACAGTATAAAATCTACAACAATTGTTGCTAATTTGTCGCCAGTTCTTCATAGAATTAAATAGCATTTTTTACTACTCCATAACATCTATATGCTTCTAATTACTACTGAACTTGTCTAAATATTTATACTAAGCCACAGGCGAAAATAAGTGTTGTATAATACTTGTATATTGTCGTAATTTATATTCTTGCCAACTTGAAATCCAAAGAAAATATTGACAATAGTATTACTGCTAATACTTGAAACCCCTACCAACAAAAGAATCTTCTAGAATTAGAAAGAGTGATTAAGTAGATATACCAAAGGAGGATAGAAATAGTCATGGCTGGTGGCAAGTCTGAGACCCCCGTTAGTCTGTCAGACAGAGAACTGCAAATTATCGACCTAGTGGCCGCTGGCTTAACTAACCAAGAGATTGCAGGTAAACTGGAGATTAGCAAGCGTACAGTTGATAACCATATCAGCAATATTCTGACCAAGACTGAGACCGAAAATCGAGTAGCTCTTGTCCGCTGGGCCTTACAGTGGGGCAAAGTCTGCTTAAATGATGTCAATTGCTGTCTTCTCCCTAACCAGATCGAATAAACAATTTACTAGTAGCAACCTAATTGCTATGGTCTGGTAGAATTGCAAGCCAATTTTGAGGTTGACTGATTGTTTCCCTCCCCACGCCTAAGTTTTCAGTGTGAACGCTCTACCAAAAGTTCCGAGTCCTTCACTCAGCCGGAGTTTATGTTAGTGGAGCCAGCTGACCCTCGGACTCGGAAACTAAACCTCATGTATGTTGAAACCTAGTTGAAACCTAGAGTTTTTTAAAAGATATATTTATGTAGGTTGGGTGGAGTGAAACGCAACATTACTACCTTATTTATGTTGGGTTACGCTAAAGCTGCACCCAAGCTACAAAACTATGTCTCTTCTCAATGCCCAATTCCCAATGCCCCATGCCCCATACTTGATACCCAAACTCAACAATTAACCACAAAAATTAGCAACAATTCAGTGGTGCAAGCGTTACATTTGAGAGAAATCTATATTGCTCCATCGGCTTGGAGAGTGGTGTTCCAATGAATACTTCTGCTTCTTTTCAGGGTGGCTCGTCTCCCTTTGATTTTTTTAACTTTGATCTTAGGGTACCTGTATCTGAGAAAGTTCCGAACCCAGAATACCGTCCCTTAGACTTTCCCCAACCCACACAAGATGCTGACCTACTCAGGCAGCTATCATTTATACCAGGGTTGAAAGAAATTTTGATGATCCGGCAGGTTCACGCCTTAGAACACGCTACTGTTTGGGTTCTTAGTGATTCACAAAGTGGCCAACCTGCTAAAGGAAAAGCTACTAACGTTCAACCAGATAACGAACTATTAGGTGGTTTGTCTACTGAGCATGGATTTTACCTTTATGGTGAAGTAAATATTAGTGATTTGCGCCGTGCGGTAGCACTTGCTCGACATCGCCTCACCAATGGAGAATGGGATTTAGCTGTACATCCCCGTTGCGGCACAAATTTATCAGTAGCAATGCTCTTAACAGCTGGACTAGCTGTTGGTGTACATCTATTATTACCATTTCGACCAATCGAGCAACTTATAGGTTTGGGGTTAGCAGCGACGACAGCTGCTGAACTCGCACCTGATTTAGGTTTTATGGCGCAGCGTTACCTAACAACTGCCATTCCTTTTAATCTAGCAATTGAAAATATTACCCGTACACGCGACGTTTGGGGGCGTGAGGCACATTTTGTTAAAGTGGGTTGGCAAGAATGAGAGGGAGCAGGGGAGCAGGGGGAGCAAGGGAG
>NZ_JAAGOG010000292.1:0-7718 GCF_010747425.1 Nostoc sp. UIC 10630 | reverse complement strand
GAAATTTATAATGAGCTAGGGGTGAGCTATGTCTACCCCAAAATCGGACATACTAGAAGATTCAAACGTGCCACTCTGGAGAAGCAGGGTAGAGAATTGGTATTTACCCATGATGAACGAGGTGAGATTTTTCGGGTGGCAGTCAACCGAAACCAGTCAGGTGAGCTTGAGTATTCACCGATTAATATCGGGACAGTAGAAAGAGAAGACCTGATGCTTTGGCAAAAAGCAGACCGCGTATTGCAACAGATAATAGAAGAACAGCAACAACAATCAATCAGACAAAGTAAAGGGTTCTCCCTCTAGGTGATGGCGCAACTCTTAACCGATAAATCTCAAATAGTCGGTGTCTGCCACTGCCACAAATCCACTCGTTGAGCTACCCAGATTGTTGCAGGCAGAGGTAGACACTCCGCTTTGCCGACTATTGGTTAAGAAAATCATTGAGATCCTTTATTAACACCATTTTGGCAGCTATAGGGTTAAATTTTGAGGGAAACTTTGTAGCGCATGACGGTTCTGATCGAATATACTGGCAAGCCTCTGACTTAGTATTCGGGTCTGTATATTTAGCCCCACTCAGATTTGCACCGCTCAGGTTGGCATCGCTCAGGTTAGCACCACTCAGAATTGCATCGCTCAGGTTGGCACCACTCAGAATTGCATCGCTCAGATTTGCATCGCTCAGGTTGGCACCACTCAGAATTGCATCGCTCAGATTTGCATCGCTCAGGTTGGCACCGCTCAGATTTTGGCCCTTAGCTCCCTGATTAACAATCTTCCAGACTGTATGCCATTTAGCATCAATCTGTGTCTTCTTATTAAGAATTACACCGCTCAGATTTACACCGCTCAGATTTGCACCGCTCAGATTTGCACCGCTCAGGTCGGCACCGCTCAGGTTGGCATTACTCAGGTTGGCATCGCTCAGGTTTGCATAGCTCAGGTTTGCTTTTGGCAAGAAACGATTGCAGAGGCACGCCTCTTTGAGGTTAGCACAATATAGTTGTATACCGTTGTCAATAAATTTCAATGCAGCTTTCTGGCTATCACTCATCTGCACATTTTGCATGTCAAACTTACATGCTTGATGAAATTCTCTGTTTATTTTATTTATAATCCGCTTGTCGGTCAAACTTAAGTTGGCATTGCTTAAGTTTGCATAGCCCAATTTAGCATTATTCAGTATGACATTCATTAGGTTCGCATCACTTAAGTCAGCCAATTCTAAATTCAATTCGCTTATAAGCTCCGCATCGCTTAAAAAACTAATAATACGCCCTTTACGTTCCCCGTCCTTATCCATTCTTCGTAGTAGTGACAATGTACATGCACGAGCACTATCTAGAAGTGCATCTAGCACGGCGCACTCATTCTTGTTAGATTCTTTATCAGTTAATAATTTTAATTTTTTATCAATTAATAATTTTAATTTTTTATCAATTAATAGCTCTGATATATGCTTAAAGTAAGAAAGTAAAGCTTCTTCACGTGAAATATTATCAGTCTGTTCGTTTTCACTACGTTGAAATAGATATATTGCAATCGGAATTGCAAGTGTACCACCCAGTCCCAACCAATCCCAAAGCGTTTTCCCAGACTGCTCAACTTCGATAGTTTTTATGACTTTGCTCGTACTATCCCGTTCTGTGTTTGTTGTAGAATCAGAACCAAATCCAGTCCAATCTGGTGCGTAAATAATTGACGCGATCGCTCCAGCAACAAACAGAAAGGTGCAACCTCCAATCAATTTATGTTTTTTCAGCCAAACAATTATCTGCATCTCGAAGTATTAAATAGTAATGTACACAGCAACGTATCATCTTAAAACGATATATTTTCAAATTACTTTTGAGTTGAAAATCAAATAACTTACAACTACAATCCATCCTAAAAAAAACCATAGGTTTATACCTAAAAGGGGTTCAGCTAGGATATGTGTAAAACGGGACAACAAAGGTGAATTTTGATCAAGCTGCTAAATACAAGTATGAGAAAACTTACGTGGTGTTCATATACTCACAAAAAACATCTTTACATGAAAGATAATTAAAGTTTTACAGAGACGGTAAAAATCTATCAAAAGATAGATGCTATCTAGTTTTTTTATTAACGTAGAAACTATATAGCTACAAGAAAATAAAAACAATTTCCGCACTTCTGTAGTAAATTTATTGACAGCATTGTGATCCCGGACTCCTACTCTATTTCCGCTGCCTCTCCTAATCCAGCGCTCCTATAGGCATCACCGTGCCAGAAAAGGAAAATTCTACGCTTATATCTCTGCACTCTCAGTATTGGCAGAGATATAAGCTTTTTCAACCGCCGATTCAACGTTTGATTAACAACGTGGAATCAATAATCGTAGCTGTCAATTACACGTATTAGCCCAATCGTGTAATGCTGCATGAATCACGAGCCAAAAGGCATCACCGTGCCAAAACGATAAGCCAACTATAATTTTTACGAAGTTCAGAAGTATTTTATTTGCATTGATATTCAAAAATTTTCCGCAAAAAGATTCTAATTGAGGATATTATGTGGAAAAATTCCTCATAATACCCGAATATAAATGTTATGTAAAAAGTTTCCGCATAATAAATAGTTGTTCTACCGACGCAGTATAAAACTTAACATTATAGCTAAAATCTGCGAAGCGTCGTCACAACAAGACTTCGTTGGAACCGCACCTCCGGCGTTATCCCTATTAACCTTGAGTCCTTTGACTAGCTTTAAGGGTGATCTGTGATGAATTGAGTCGTAAGCAAGGAATTTATGAGTGAAGACAACAATCAAGAACAAATTGAACAGCAGTCTGTGGTTAGCAGTTCTAGTGAGGAGGACAAAAATCCTAGAAATTGGTGGATTGAAATTGTTTCAGTGATAGCAGTAGGTTATCTAATCTTTAGCCTAGTTAGCCCAATGCTTCTTAAGGAAGGACAACAACCTCCAAGAAAAATAGAAACTCCTGATCTTATACTTGTTGCCATTGTCCTGTTCTTCAACTCTGGGTTACTTAATAGACTAGAGGATTTTGGCTTTTCTAAGGATGGTGCTGTTACAGCCAAGTTTAAAGAACTAAAGAAAGAAGTCAATGAGCAGAAAAAACAAATTGACGAGCTTCAAGCGCAACAATTGGAACAGCTAGAAAAACAACAAAAAATACTAGGAGAAACACAAGAAAATCTAGAAGAAACGCAAGCATTTATGTATAATTTTTTACTTGGAGAAAAGGATTATGAAAAAATTGATCGCCTTAACCATCATTCTAAAACAGGCACAAGCTATGATTTTTATGTATCTGAGAAAGTTGGTGATGAATTAAGGCGTTTACGAGATTTAAAGCTGATTTTCCTAAAGGCTGGATATGTTCAATACTTAATCCAATTGAGCGATTATGGAAAACGTTCAATTGATTTAACGGAGTATTTTGATATTACCGATTTAGGTAAAAAGTTTTTAGAAACTCGTAAAAAATTACAATCAAAAAGTCAACAAGAAACAAACAACTTTCAAGAACCTTTAAAGGTTGAATAGTTCATCATTTTTCTCTATTACTGTTTCGGAATAACAATCCAGTTGGAGTGGACTTCTTTGAGATGCAGTTGAGCAACCCAACAATCCCGTTGCATATCGACCGTATCAAACTACACGTAAGAGCCAAAACGTGTAATTACTGCCTATATATATTGATCTAACGTGATCGCTTTTTTGGCATTGAGCCAAAAATCGGGTAATTTCCATTTAGATGGTAGAGAGTAGAGCATATACTCTGTGGTTGATTTCGGCAGCCCCCATGAAGATCACATCTATGTAACGTTCAAATCCCAAAATTTTTGGGAATACTAAGTTTACGTTTTTACGTGACATAAATATATACTTTACAACCCTAGATAAATTGCAATCTCGATAGAGTTGGCATTTCTCCAGGGTTTTTTATATGCAATAGGTTTATTAGCGCAAAGTCTGTACTAAAACGAAATCCCAATTTATTGCCGACTACAATTAATGCTTATTTAGATTTTCTCTGTTTTCCAACTGACCAAGCCACTTCTCCCCCCTTCCTTTGCCCTGCCCTGGTAAACACAAAACCAGCGTCTTCAAACTTTGAACCGTACCTACAAACTGTAGAGGGAGACAATTTTAGTAAAGTCGCCAGTTCACGAGTGCTGAGTACCCAACCATTTTTATAAGCTTCTTCCAATGCCCTTAAATGGGCGACTGGATCACTCGCCAAGAGAGGAAGCTGGCGGACAATGGCGGGAATCAGCCGTGTCACTAACCCTTCAATCACTTGCGAAAGTTGGCCGAACTGACTGGCGGTTAGTCCGGCGACTGTTAACTGACCGTCAGGCTGACTGGCAGACTCTATGCCAGAATCAAAATACTCAGACTGACCGCCGGACTGTCTGGCGTATTGGTCGGCAAAGTCCGCCATACTACCACCCGCTTTCATGTGGGCATCTAGCTGGTCAAGCAACTCTAACTGCTCTCCACTGACATAAGACTTATTGCCGATTTTGGTTGGCTTGATGCCTAACCTATTGATCCGATCATAGATAACAGATTTAACAATCCCATATTTATCGGGAAGCTGGGCGACTGGTACTCGGTCTAGTTTGGTCATAGTCGGCGGTCTGACTGGCAGACAGTTTGTGTAACAGCATACACCTTGGTACTGGGAATTAGCAACTGTATCTACCAGCAATCAGAGTCGGGGCTATTGCACGCAAGAGTTGGCAATCGCTAATCACTCATTTTTTCTCTCCACCTGTAAAACTGTGTACTGCCCGATTAAGCTAAAAGTAAGTAATGAACGAGTGTATCATCCAAGGGACAGTTCAAAATGAAGATTGGGAAAGGGAAAAATAAACGATATGTCTACAATCCTTACAAAGGATTTGCTAAACAAAATGTAAGTCTTGAAAATTCATCACATCAAGAAATTATCTCAAAAGTTTTGAGCGGAGAAATTATTTTGTGTTGCGGTCGAATGCAAGACGAATCAGGACATGGTGGTGATATTTTAATAGAAAAGAAAATTTCTGAAATAGGTGATGAGCAGACCAATTTAAAATTCGCTTATGAAATGGTGATGCAAAGGAATATTATTAACCTTGGCATCAGAAGACAGCATGAACAAGGTAAGGGATTGCTGAATTTTATGGATAAAAAATATAGAAGGCTAGTAGGACTATACGATGCTACTGACGCAGATGATATTATTTTTAACTGGTATACTATCCCAGAACTGGAAAATGCACAGAGAGATTCTGCATTATTTGTCAATACGAATTCACTGAAACCAATAGCACTTATATTAGCTAAAAATTGTGACGCAGCACATGAGTTTCCCTGTTTGTTTAGTGGAGTACCTTTAAATGAAGAAGCAACAATGAGAGGCCATCTACTGTTTATGGTTAAGTCCAATAATGTATCCGATTTGAAAATTAATATTTTGACTCAAGAAAAATTTATTTAACTTGATCTGCCCGTCAGGACGGCCAGTTAACAGTTACCGGACTGACCGCCAGTCAGGACGGAGTGGCGCAGGTTGCTCCCTCACAGCCGCTTGCCATAGATGTCGTTTAACTACTATTTTCCGACTTTTCCACCCACATAGGTGTTGGTCTGTTTGTTTTTCTGTTAATTCTGCCAATAGAGTTGAAAATGGCTACTACACAAAGGTTGTAGCTTTTTTAAATAATTTAATCTAAACTCCAATAGAGAGTAAGCATATTAAGTATATTTACTCATCCTTCTTCAGATAGTAGTTGGATTTTTTTGAAATTGGTAAACTTGAAGACGAAAAATTTTTTCCGTTGATGTATTTTCAAATAAGTCCTATATATGTTTAGGAATGTCTAGTAACTTTTATATATCAGACGAAGAAATAGAAAAAATATTTTGCACAGAACTAGTTAAGTATGGAGTGAAATACGAAAAAGCAGTTATTTCTGCTAAAATTTTAGCGTCTGGTCAAGCAGATGAGTTGTTGTCATCCGAAGAGATAAAAATTGTTAAAGAAGCTTGTGAACAGTGGTTTGTACAAAAGAATCGCTATAAAAAATTGAAAGCTCTTGAAAATAATTTGGTGTAAATAAAGCATCTTAAAATGATTTTGTCTTGAGATGCTATTAACTGAGTTTTCGCATGGTTGGAGGAGCGCATATATCCCCATCTGTTGTAAAGAGTTATTATCTATCCACCCCACAAGGATTTATACAGTGATTAGAGGAAGAAGAGTGGTCGCACATAATACCAATGCACTCGCACCTACATAATCCAGTTCCCGATGCTCTGCCGCATTGAGATAAAAGGGCAGTATTGTTAATCACAATCTCTCTGTATTTGAAAAAAAAATTGAGATGGTTTTATACTAAATCATCTACGGTAGAGTCGTTTTGAAAGCATTGCCTTTTTACACTTTTTCA
This sequence comes from Nostoc sp. UIC 10630, assembly GCF_010747425.1. Classification (NCBI taxonomy): domain Bacteria; kingdom Bacillati; phylum Cyanobacteriota; class Cyanophyceae; order Nostocales; family Nostocaceae; genus Nostoc; species Nostoc sp. UIC 10630. Next base: position 1,284 of record NZ_JAAGOG010000292.1, on the reverse strand, counting down.
GCATAAATCTTGTGTTCAACAGCGAGGTTTGATGCAACTGCTATTAACTCATCAGGGTCAAATGGCTTTGCTAGATATGTAGAAAAACCTGTATCTAGAGCCAAGTTACGTGATTCAATAGACGCATGTGCTGTTAAAGCTATGGCTGGAATCTGTCTTACTTGTTGAGTGAGATTTCTAATTTTGCTAATTAGTGAATAACCGTCCTCAATTGGCATCCCGATGTCGGAGATCAGAATATTTGGTTTCAAAAGCGTAATTGTACTGAGGGCTTCATGGGCTGAAGTGACAACTGTTACTTGTACATTGTGTTGTTCAAGGATGAATTGAATCAATTCCAGGTTATCGGGGTTGTCATCTACTACTAGCACCCGCAGTCCGTCTAAAACTTGTAGATTATCCATAATTAACTGGGAAATTTTTCACGAGCTAAAGCTGAATCCAAATTTAGCTGTTAGATAATATTCAACTCAACAGATTAATTGAGCCGTTTTAGTATTCCCATTCTCGTGGTGACGCTAACAATTTTTTTACCTCAGCGCTCCCGCGCTCCCGCTCCCGCGCTCAATGTCATAAATCACCCCAATCAAAATTCAGGAAGCGTCGAGCATTCAGCTTGGTATATTTTTCAGTGTGCTTAATATCGCGGTGTCCCAGAAAGTCTTGAATCTCTCTGGTGTTATACCCCTGATTCACCAGATAGTAACCGCAAGCATGGCGCATCATGTGACAGTGAACTTTGATATCAAGCCCAGCCTGTGCCGCCAGTCGCCCAAGCAGCTTTCGCACCGCATCAGTAGACATCACCTCACCACGCTCGGAAACAAAAATATATTTACTATCGGGCAACATCTCTCTGAGTTCTTTGAGCAAAACCAGTTCATCATCTCTCAAGGGATGCACCCCAGAGTCACTACCCTTTTCCCTGGTGATGAAAATCTGACGTTCGGCCCACATCAGTGCATCCCACCTTAAGCCGCATTTAGCCCCTACAGCTTCCCCTACCCTAAGACCGTGGCGAAACATCATCAGCATCAGTGTATAATCACGGTGAGAATAACGAGCTTTGCGCTCTTTGGCGGCATCGAGTAGCGATCGCACCTCGCTTGGTGTAAGGTATTCTCTCGACCTATAATGCTTGTTAGGTAGACGAGTTGGGGGTGACGGCCTCATTTACTTCTGGTGGTAGTGTCCGGTGTACGCGCTCTATTATGGACAGTCTACACCGCCACAAGCCCCATTACTCCGTTGACAGGCTCATACAGTTAGACTTATTGATAACAG
>NZ_JAAGOG010000419.1:0-1736 GCF_010747425.1 Nostoc sp. UIC 10630 | reverse complement strand
GGGGAGCAGGGGAGCAGGGGAGCAGAGAAGAAAATTGCTAATCCAAAATCGCTCAAGCCTGAAGATATTGGTTTTCGCTTAGGGCCACGAATTAATGCTATCGGTCGAATTGGTAATCCCCAGACTGTGATTGAATTGCTGACTACAGATGATATGGGGGTGGCGCTGGAAAGAGCAATGCAGTGCGAACAAATCAACGCTTCTCGCCAGGAAATGTGTCAGCAAATTGAACAAGAAGCGATCGCTTATGTAGAAGCAGAATTTGTTACATCTCTACAACAAGACCGTGTATTAATTGTTGTTCAACCCAATTGGCATCACGGCGTTATTGGCATTGTCGCCTCCCGCTTGGTAGAACGCTACGGTGTTCCTGTATTTATCGGTACTTATGAGGATGGGGAACATATACGCGGTTCTGCACGCTCAATTCCAGAGTTTCATGTGTTTGAAGCTTTGGAATATTGCCACGATTTACTAGGGAAATATGGCGGACACAAAGCCGCCGGGGGATTCTCTCTACCAGCAGAGAATTTACAGATGGTGCGATCGCGTTTGATTGAGTTTGCTAACCAGTGTCTTGAACCCCAGCATCTCAAGCCTCTGCTCAAAATTGATACCGAAGTCAACCTCGATCAAATCAATCAGCAGCTTTACCAACAGCTTAATGCTCTACATCCCTGCGGTATGGACAACCCCGATCCAGTTTTTTGGACAGCTAATGTTCAAGTGGTTGAGCAAAAAATCGTTGGGAAGGGTCACATCAAACTAACAATTGCCCAAACTATTGATAATCAGGATTACAGAATTAAAGCGATCGCTTGGCGTTGGGGCGACTACTTCCGCTTACCGCCGCGAGTGGATGTAGCTTACAAACTGCGAGAAAATTATTTTAACGGTAACACCACTATCGAGCTAGAGTTAGTCGGTGCCAGACTGCCAATTCAGATTCAACAATTTTTTGCTTCTTCACCTATCCAGTCAAGCACCACCTTTGAGTACAACCAGCGACAATATACTTGTGGTTTCTATAAAAACGGTATTGAAGCAGAATTAAGAATTAAAAATTCTGAAGGCAAAGTCTTGGCCATGCAGCCAGGACATATAATCGGTTTACTTGGTACTAATCGTCAAAACGCTAAAGAAGTTGATATTTCTCAGCCACAGTATGACAGTATTATTCAAGCTGCACTTCAAGCGTTGTCAGTTAAGAGTTAGAAGTTCTTTATTAACTTATTGCTTCTGACTGTGATACTGTGAGTGCTGATTTATGAGTTATGAGTTATGAGTTGAGAATAAAATTTAATTTCTCACTCCTAACTCCTCACCCCTAACTCTTAATCAGCACTCATAAATCTTATAGGTTGCCGTTGCGAAATGCCAACAAAAAGATTACCACTGGGCCAGCAATCACAATTAGCGCCACGGATAGCAATTGGAAAATAACTTCCCAATTGATACTGGTAAAAGCGTTAAACAAGTCAGATACAGCGTCAAACATTTTTCCCTTTCTCCTCCCAATTGTCTTAAAAAATTCAATAACTTAATTACAAAACCCGCAATCGATCATATCTGTCTATGGCCTGTTGGATTTAATTTACTTAACAAAATTATAAGAAAAGACATAAAAACGTAAAATATGGGAATTGGGCATTGAGCAAAACAGTTCCGTTAGCGGATAGCTAAGGTTTAGCCCGTGCTGTTAGCGGATAGCTAAGGTTTAGCCCGTGAAGAGTTAG
>NZ_JAAGOG010000291.1:0-7745 GCF_010747425.1 Nostoc sp. UIC 10630 | reverse complement strand
GCGAACCATGTCGGAACTCAGGCTGGACATACAAACTTTTCGACTTTTTTAAACCAGGGGATTTAAAAGTATAAATCAAATGGGTGCGGCTCTTTTAGGAAGACGATAAACTACATTCGTCTTACATAGTTCTAATCTGCTCTATATCTAATTTTCTATTCTCTAGGCTAAATACGTAAAATTAAGCGGTCGCAGACAAATCAAACCTAAAAACAGGCTTTTAGCGTGTAATATGATGCTACAAAAAAGCTATGTTTCTATTTTTGAAATTTGAACGGAGGTCTTTTGAGACTGTTTAAAGCCTGTAATTACTGCTCCACAATAACTTTAAGCTTTATGGACAGACAAAAAGCGTCTTTTCAAAAGAGCCGCACCCAAATCAAATAGCTCAATAAAGTTTTCTATTTTGAAGAACCAAAACATATCAGCAATACAGTCCTGCCTGAAGTAACCTCTGCTGTAACCTTGTGTACCGCCGTTGGTCATCAGTAGAGCGCACCGCCAGAGATATCGCTTTTTTTGCTCCAACCACGATCGCTAACTTCTTGGCACGGGTCAGCCCGGTGTAAAACAGGTTCCGGGTCAACATCATATAGTGCTGCATATAGATTGGCAAAATCACCACCGTATATTCTGACCCCTGGCTTTTATGAATCGAAATGCTCCAGGCAAGGGCAATTTCATTCAGGTCAGCGTAATCGTAAACCACAGTCCGCTCACCATACAGTACTGTGACTTCCTGCTCGATAGTATCAATAGTGAGGATTATTCCCAAGTCGCCGTTGAAAACTTCGCGGTTGTAGTCGTTGGTTAGCTGGATGATGCGTAGACGCTCTTAGCGGCTTGTCGCAGACATCGCCCTCGCGTAACAAATTCCCACCTCTATTAATCTCCACCTTGCTGGGGCTGGGTGGGTTGATCAACTGCTGCAATACTGTGTTCAGGTTACGAGTGCCGATTACTCCCCGTGTCATCGGACAAAGCACTTGGACATCAGTGGCGGGATTAAAACCTAACCGAGGAATTAAGTCTGTGATTAATTCACAAATTGCTTGTACCCCATGTTCGGGTTGATATCCGCCGCCATGCCAAATACAGTCGGACACAGGATTGTCAGATATCGGCTCAATTGTGGGATAAATTCCTCGATTAATTTGGTGAGCAGCAGAGATGATTGCGCTCTGTTGAGCTTGACGAAATACCTGGGTCAACCGCACCACGGGAACTCGCCCAGAATTGATCAAGTCAGCGAGTATTTGACCTGGCCCCACAGATGGTAACTGGTCAATGTCACCCACCAACAACAGTAGAGCGCCAGCCAATACTGCTTTAACCAAGGAGTAAGCCAAAAATAAATCAAGCATCGAAGCTTCGTCAGCGATAATTGCCGTGTGGGGTAAAGGATTAAACCAATTCGCAATTCGCAATTCGCAGTTCGCAATTACGGATAAAATTGTAAACTGAATCGTTGGGTTACAGAGCTAACAAGCGCATCTCATCAAAGATGAGCATGGTCTTAAATCAGTAATGAGTCCAAGCTTTTGCTGATTTATAATTGCGAATTGCGAATTGCGAATTGCGAATTGTTCCGTCATTTCACCTAAGCGTTGAGCAGCCCGTCCAGTGGGTGCAGCTAGAGCAATAGATTTACCCATTGCTTTCCACAGGCTGACAATGGTGTGAGTTGTGAAGGTTTTTCCAACGCCAGGGCCACCAGTGAGGATCATGATTTTGGAGTAGGCTGCTGTTTCTACAGCTCGGCGTTGCTGTTCTGAAAGCTGAATTTTCCGGCTGGCTGTAAAGCGCTCAATCCAATCACGCACACGCTCAATGTCAGTACCAACAGTATTTTCCAAGCGTTGACGTATCAGTTGAGCTAAATTCTGTTCCGTATGAAAGTAAGTCGGCTTATAGCAAAGTAGCCTTTTTTCTTCATCCCGCTCTCTAATCAGCTCGTCTGCCAGAGCCATATCTTTAATAATGATCGCAACCTCTTCTTCTGTGGGCTGATGAGATTCGGTTGTCAGCAGTTTGATTACCGACTCAATCAGTTCACTTTGTGGTAAGTAACAGTGACCATCTTCGGCAGCTTCACTTAGGCAATGGATAATCCCCGCACGGTAACGAAATTCTGAGTCAGGGGCAATTCCGATATTCCGTGCAATTTTATCAGCAGTCAGAAAGCCAATGCCGTAAATGTCGGCTGCTAACTGATAGGGGTTTTTGGTAACAGTAGCAATTGCTTCATCCTTATATTGCTTGTAAATCTTCACAGCATAAGTAGTAGAAACACCATGCCCCTGGAGAAATACCATTACTTCTTTGATAGCTTTTTGAGTTTCCCAGGCGTTTTTGATTAAAGTAATCCGCTTTTTAGCGATGCCCTGAACTTCAATCAGTCGTTCAATCTGATTTTCGATGATGTCCAGGGTTTCTAGTCCGAAGTGGGCAACAATCCGTCTTGCTGTGACTGGGCCAACACCTTTGATCAGTCCACTGCCCAAATATTTCTCAATTCCGGTGAGAGTGGCTGGTTTGGTTTCTTTGTAGTTGACTACTTGGAACTGGGGTCCAAATTGTGGATGGTCACGCCAGAAACCAGTTAGCTGTAGAGTTTGACCTGGCTGAATATTAGCAAAGCTGCCGACAATTGTTGTCAGTTCGGTGCTACGGGGACGGGTCAGCCTTGCCACAGTGTAACCCGATTCAGCAGAGTAAAAAGTTAGGCGTTCTACGACTCCGGTGATTGTTTCGTGTTGAGGAAAGGCGCTTACTTGTTGAGGGGAAAGATTAGGGGGAGTGGACATTGCTTATGATCAGATGCCGCACATCATTATAATACTCGGAGTGGAGTCTTATAGTACATAAGTACTGTAAAATGCACCCTAATTTCCCTTTATCACTCCTATATGTCATAGCTCTAAAACACCGATTCAGTAATAAAAGGCGAGGCTGGAAAATCAGATTTTTAGGTCATTTCAACGACAATTTCCTTCTTGCACTTAAAAGAAACTTGAGTTTTTCATCATAACTTTGAATACCGAATCGGTGTTCTAGGTTTCCTCTTAAGTGGGACTAGTGATTTTTTGGGTGCTTGAGGAGGGCGGTAGCTTTCGCAGCAGTAAAGCGATCCTGGTTATACCTATTATCAACGAGATGAACAAAAACGTTTAGAACAAAGTAGATAACACCTTGAGTTGGTAACTCACTTTGTCCAGGATAACTATATTACAATAACTGCTTGCTACATCAGGGTTTTAATTTCATCGAGCTTTTCTTGAAGGACTTGGCGTAGTTTAATAAGTCGTGTCTGTTCCAATATTTTTAAATTTATTGATTGGATATCCTTAATAGTTTTGTCCATCTGTTTGTTCTGCTTGGCTTTAGAATTAGAAGTACTATACTGCTCTAAGGTTTGTTTAACTAGTGTTTTAGTTTGGCTCAATGATAGTTTTTCTTCAATGACTCGATTAGTTACCTGAGTACGAATCATCAAAGCTTCAGATTCATCAATTTTCATCTGTTCAGAGGATAATTTATTAAGTTCTCTAACTTTGCTGGTTTCTAGCCCTTCAGAGCGAATGACATTTTTGAGGTCTTCCGTCACTTTAAGAAGAGGAAAGATATTGTTATTAATCGACACTGGATTCAGTTGTAGTCCTAACAATACTGAGACAATCTCATGTTCCTCATGTTCCTTGAAATCAGATGTTTCTAGCCATTCTTGTTGTGTTATTAGATCAGAATCTTTAATCAGTGCGAGATATTGAAGCTTCTTGCTGCGGACTAGTCGGTTAATAAAAGCATTCAAAAACTTTGGAATCTCGTCTTCTCGTCCGCTCAGATCGGGATATTTATAAATAATTAATCGAATAAGAGCAGTTGCTAAGTCAAGGTCATGAAGTTTTTGGGAGTGAATACTACTTACTAATTGACCCTCAAAAACTACGACTTCATCTGAAGTATCTTCTTTAGGTAGAAAGACAGCTTTCAGTTTTGTCATTCCAGCAGATGGAGCTGACCTCCATCTGAGTTCTCCATCAAATATTTTGTAGCGTCCATCAAGTTGTGGAATAAGCACTATTGGATTTTGCTGACCTTGCCGACGCAGACTTTCTGCTCGTTCTTGGATTATTAATTGAGGAAATGTTTGTCTTGGTTGAGCCGGATCGGGATCTATAAGACTTACAGCAATTTCATGTATCCCTCCTTGAGTAGCCAGTTGATTAGTGAGTTGCTCAATTTGTTGCTCTAATGTAGTTTTTTCTTCTGAACTAAATACATTTGCTCGCAGCTGTATAATTTCTACTTCGAGTTTCTCTATCTGACTTTTAAGTTGGTGAATTTGCTGAGACTGACCTGCTTGGCCAAACAGTTGACTAATTTCTACAGGTTTTTTACTTGACATCACAGTTCCTCTGTCATCAATTTGATTAAGCTAGTCACAATAGGTTTAAAGTCTTCACTAGCATCATAACCAGGTCGATATAAATTTAAGGGTAATCCAGAACCACTAGCTTTCAGGTAGTAATTAGATTCTCGAATGTAGGGAAAGCATCGGATTCCCATCTGTTTAATTAGAAAGGGAAGAGTTCTCTCAGGCTCAATATCAGTTCTGAGGTTGCCTTTTTTGTCTAAACCTAAAATATCTCGATGTGCCCCAACGCCATATAAATCTACTCGTGTAGGTACAAACCCTAATATTTCAGGTTGAGGCTTCAATCTCAAATCGTCTACTTTACTATAAAACCAATCTAAAAAACCTGCGAAAGCTCCTGTATCTTTATATTCTGGTTTGATAGGAACAAGCACATGTGTAGAAGCTGCTAGTGCAATCAAACCCATAGGCTCTAAGGAAGCAGGAGTATCAAAGATAATCAAATCGCTATTTAAGGGAAAATCTTCTAATCTATCTTTCAGTGTGTAATGACGGCGATTATAGTTATATATTTCTGCAATGCTTTCTTCGAGAAATTTTCCTCCCTGAATAGCCGTCACCGTGGAAAGATGTTCTGTCCAAAGTGGAACAAGTGGGTAGTCACCTGTAAATGTTTTTTTGAAGACAGCAGCTAGAGACTGTTCCATTGATGCTGGTGCAAGCCTTGCAAAAATACATAGTGAACCGTTTTGGTCCAGTTCTATTAGGGTAACTTTATAACCTTTGGCACCTACAGCATATGCTAAATGGGTTGCTACCGTGGTTTTACCTGACCCACCTGCATTACTAGCAATTGTTAGTCGGATCTGCTTTTTAACTTTTTTCTTTTTCATTACAATGTCTTTTAAAACTCACATCTTTCTTGTTTTAGTTATTATCAACAACTGAGTTAATTGAAAAAACCGGGATTTCAGAAAAAAGTTGTTTTACATAACAAGGCTCCTCAAATCTTTGATAGTGGCAACTTAAGACATAATATACAGTTCGGTTATGAAACTAACATTAGTTTCATAATCGAACTGTATATGGCTAAGGTTAATTTATTCTGCTCTAAGGTTCGTTAATTATTACTGTTTTAGCACCTACCAGTAGCCCACCAATAACCTCTTTGAGGTGTAACTGTGGGAGAATATCAGAAAAAAAGGGACATAGCTTTGGACTAGCCAATTACAAAGATTAAACTTTTCCACTCCCATTTATAGATCAGTTACCCCTTATTGAGTCAAATCCAGCAGTTATAGGTTATTCCAGCAATATTTTTTAGCTACTCCAACCTTCCTTCCTTCTTTACGCACTGCACCCCTGCGAATGTTTGGGATGATCAGGTTTTATTGAGATATTAACTCTCAACATCGCTTATCTTCAGTCGAAACCCGTCGCTATCCCCAAAATCACGATCCTGCTAGACCACGCTTATCACCCTAAAGATATTACAGAGGCATTAAAGTATAAATCAAACAGCCAAGCATCTAAATAAATTTTTGCTGTGTTGATAGAAAAGATTTCACAAAATTTTATGGGGGCTATATGGGGGCTATATGTACCCCAAAGCAGTTTAGAGGCTTGAGCAAAATTTGACTCCCACAAGGGGGCTTTATAGGGGCTATATGGGGTACATTTGACTTTGTGAGATTTCACCCCACTTAGCCCCCAAGAGGTTATGATAATTTCTTGACGCTGAAGAAAAAAAGAGTAGTTATTTTATTCATCTCTTCTCTGCTCCCCACTTCACAAATCACAGATAACTTTCACAAATCAAAGTCTATTACCTTTCTCTTTATGTCTAACATTCACACCTTGCAAAAAATTTTTCCTGCTGGCTTTGATAACGGCTATGGAAGCCTAAAACTTTTAGTCGATGGCTTTGAAGTTGTTCGTGTCCCCAGCTATATAACCAATGCCGAGATGGAAGACGTACCAGGGAGGGTCGTTTTTAACGGTAGTGCTTACACAGTTGGAGAATCAGCCTTCCGTACAGGAAATTATTTTGACCGAAACACTGATAACAATGAAAACAAAGTCAATAATGCATTGCTGACATTATTCGGTGCATTGGCACATTTACCACACCGTAAGGCTTGGCATTTAAAATTAGTCGTTAGCTTACATGATGTTGCTCTGGCTGAAGAATTGCAAAAAGTACTAAATGGCGAATATCAGCCAATACTTGCTGGCAAACAATCAGAGGTGAAGATCGAAGTCCTGAAAGTCGTACTAGAAGGGATGGGTGCATTGTTTGGGCATCAACTACCAAAAAAATTAACCATTTTAGATTTTGGCAATGGCACAACTCTGTATTCTCGTTACAACCAAGGGAAACGAGAAGTTCACACCGCCTACCCCACTGGCGTAGAAGTTCTCATAAATGATATTTCCCAAAAGATGAAGCATTTAAATGGCGGAAAAATTGGGGATGCATCCAAAATCCGATTTTGTCTGGAAATGGGGCATACTCGGTACAGCCGGGACATTGATATCAAAGATGTTTACAGCGCTTGCTTAAAAGATTGGTATGAAAAATACTTGAAGAAAGTGGTGAATCAGACACTTGATGCCAAACACCAGGGGGATGAAATCTGGGCGATTGGTGGAGGCTGCCTGTTACCCGGATTTAAGAAGCTTTTAGAGAAGAACGGGTTCAAAATACTGGACAACCCGGTGGAAGCTAATGTCTTTGGGCTTCTACAAATGGCAAAAGCCATCAGCAGCAAGAATTCGCCTACTACATCTCTTAACTGATCACAATGACAGATAAACAAGACTTAGCTCCGATAAAAATTCGGCTTAAGGAAAACTATCAAAAACGCATATTTGCAGAGTCCCAACAACTAGGCAAAAGTTACCTGGAGACGCTTTACTTTATTATTGATTGCTATTTTGTTTTCATCAAGGCTGGATTAGCCACACAACAAGTAGCTTTCACGCCGATTACTACTGAGCCGAACAAACTTACTTCAATGACTTCAACTCCATTGGTACAAGAGAAAGAAGAAGATTCTTCAAGCGAAACATTCAGCCTTGACTTTGATTTGTAACAAGGAGGTTTATCTGCTTGTGCTGAAGCTGGCTTCGGCATCAGCAATACAAGATTTAATGCTTTTATCCTGGAGTTGCGTTCAGTTAATCCCAAACCAGGGACTTTCTACAATCTAGAACTTACCGCAACCTGCAAGCAGAGATAAGAATGTTGTTTGCACTCAAGCGCACTAGGATGCGCTTGGTACCTTCTACTACTGCTTCCGTCGAGAGTTTACGGTCATAAACTGATGCCACTGCCCGTCATCGCCCAGTACATGAGATGTCATCA
>NZ_JAAGOG010000508.1:0-461 GCF_010747425.1 Nostoc sp. UIC 10630 | reverse complement strand
GTTTTCAAGGTTCTGGCTGAGAACATTCTCAGCAGTCTGACACGAATGTCATGTTGCTGAAATCTCAATATATTTTTTTCAATGGCAATCGCCACAGGTGGAGGTTAGCGGACTCGAACCGCTGACATCCTGCTTGCAAAGCAGGCGCTCTACCAACTGAGCTAAACCCCCAGATACAATTAAAAATTGATAATTAAAAATTAAAAATTGAATTTTCTTCATTTTTAATTTTGAATTTTATATTTTTAATTGATTCAGGTGGGCCATCCTGGACTCGAACCAGGGACCTCACCCTTATCAGGGGTGCGCTCTAACCACCTGAGCTAATAGCCCATTTCGAACCAAATCATAGTTTGAAAGCTTTTTATATTTTGCTCATGTCTGCGACCGACCTAGGTTAGACCAACTTACTATCTATTTAACTGTATGTTTTTCGATATGTAAGGGGTGTAGGTCTCCCT